>CAIYQV010000472.1 GCA_903928365.1 uncultured Flavobacteriia bacterium | reverse complement strand
CTTTATTCTTGCAAAAGACTCCATTCGTGATTATGAGAATCGCAAAGAGTATCTGGACTCGGTTGATGCCGTTTTCAATAAAATAACCGCTCTGAAAGTCCTGTGGTTTGGGATCGATCACCGAAATCGTGAAAAAAAGTCGCAATGGACCATTAGTTCGATTGCTGCGACCTCACGCCCCGTTTATATTGCGGGACCCAGGGTAGCTCCAAGTTTTTATTACTTCAAAAAATGGAAGAATGAGCATGCCTTGGACTCCTATACAGAAGCATCAATGGGTGTACTAAACGCAGATTTGAAAGGTCGTACATGGTGGCGTTACCGATATGCACCTTTTCATTTTGGAACCGTATCCTTTCAATTTTCGCATGATTTCGATGCTATTCGGAGTTATGATGCCATAACTCAGATCTACAAGCGAGAAAATTTTATTGAAGCCACCAGTGGTGAACTGGACAATGAGTATGAGTTGTTCAATGGTTTCTACCTCAACACGAGTGCCGAGTTTACCGAACGACGAAGCTTGCGCGACTATAATTTTGTTACCCTTTTCGATAATTCGATTCCAAACAATAGCCCCAGCGATTTTAAAACCTATCAAGCATTGATCGGAACAGCCACCATCACGTATACTCCGAAACAAAAATACATGAAGGAAGCCAAGAAAAAAGTACTGCTTGGCTCACGTTTCCCCTCTTTTTACGCCACCTATGAACGTGGAATCCCCAAACTATTTGGCAGCGATGTTGATCACGAATATGGCCGCGTTGGTATGATGCAAACCTTTAAGATCGGTACATTAGGAACATCTTCCTACCACCTCTTGACTGGAAAATTCCTAAGTTCAAAGAACCTCTATCAAGCTGATTTTAAATTTCAGCGCCGCAGTGATCCAATCTGGTTTTCCAATCCACTTTATTCCTTTCAAGGACTGGATTCTTCCCTGCCATCCAAAGATTATTTTCTGGAAGGACATTTTGTGCACCACGACAATGGAGCCATCATCAATAAGATTCCGTTCATGAAAAAAACCAACATTGGACTCGTTATGGGTGTGGGTGCACTTTACGTCAAAGAATACAACTGGCAGCATTTTGAAATTTTTACAGGTCTGGAACGCAATTTCAAATTATCGAGACGAAGATTACGACTGGGTGTCTATGCCGTAGCTTCTGATGGCAACAAAATGGATCCTCGGATCAACTACAAGGTCTCGTTCGCTCTGCTCGATGACCGCAATATGAAGTGGAACTTCTAAAGCTTCACTAAGCTCACATTTATTATCTTTGATCTAAAATACGCAGCATGTACGGAAAGCTTAAAAACCATCTTCAGACAGAATTAGACGCTATTAAAGAAGGTGGTATCTACAAAAGAGAACGAATCATTACTACTCCTCAAGGGGCAAAGGTGGAAGTTTCATCTGGAGAAGAAGTGGTCATCATGTGTGCCAATAATTACCTGGGATTATCATCCCATCCTGAAGTTATCGCCTCGGCAAAAGATGCACTTGACTCGCATGGCTACGGCATGTCTTCAGTTCGTTTTATTTGCGGAACTCAGGATATACACAAAGAGCTCGAAGCAAAAATCGCCAAATTCTATGGCACAGAAGACACCATCCTCTACGCTGCCGCTTTTGATGCGAATGGCGGTGTTTTTGAGCCACTTTTCACAGAAGAGGATGCAATCATTTCTGATGAATTGAACCATGCGTCCATCATTGATGGAATTCGCTTGTGTAAAGCAGCGCGTTACCGATACAAACATTCAGACATGGCTGACCTGGAAGCTCAACTGCAAAAAGCGCAGGCTCAGCGTTTCAGAATCATTGTAACTGATGGCGTATTCTCTATGGACGGTGATATTGCCAAAATGAATGAGATCTGTGACCTTGCAGACAAATACGACGCCTTGGTGATGACAGACGAATGTCACTCAGCAGGATTCATTGGAAAAACCGGACGTGGTGTTCCTGAATACCACAATTGCATGGATCGGGTAGATATTGTTACTGGCACACTAGGAAAAGCACTTGGAGGAGCCATGGGAGGTTATACCACAGGTAAAAAAGAGATCATTGACATGCTTCGTCAGCGTTCCAGACCCTATTTATTCTCTAATTCATTGTCACCTGCAATTGTAGGTGCTTCCAATAAAGTATTTGACATTTTAAGTTCAACAACGGAGCTCCGCGACAAGCTTGAATCCAATACAAACTATTTCAAAGAGAAGATCATTGCTGCCGGTTTCGATATCAAACCAGGTGATTCTCCAATTGTACCCATCATGTTGTACGATGCTGCCTTATCACAACAATTTGCTGATGCGCTTCTTACCGAGGGTGTTTATGCCATTGGTTTCTTCTACCCTGTGGTTGCTAAAGGTCAAGCGCGAATCCGAACACAGATCTCTGCTGCACATAGCATTGAGGACTTAGACAAAGCCATCGCAGCCTTTATTAAAGTTGGAAAAGCCTTGAATGTAATTTGAAGCAAAAACTACACATAGCGTCTCTTTTTCTGTTTCTATTTATCGGATTATTGGTAAAAGACAATCTTCATTTTTTCAATGATTCTCTGAAAAGCGAAACAGAGTTATTGAAGGAGGATACGGACGCAGATGACAGTACGGATGATGAATCTAACGATCAGGAAGAAGACAATGACGATGACTACGATCATTCGGGACCTGATGTATTTGAAAATGTGAACATTACCAACTTTTCTAAAAGCCATTTTACAGACCGAAACATGGTCTCTGATACCCAACTTTCAGATCTTTTCTCTCCCCCGGAATTTTAGTAAATTACTGCTTTAGTATTCACATAAATTCTATATAAATGAACTCTTTTTTCTCTTCCTGGAAACAGGATTTACCTGCGAGTATCGTAGTATTTCTTGTCGCACTACCCCTTTGTCTTGGTGTGGGACTTGCATCTACAACAGTAGACGGTCTCATCGGTCTGCCTAATATTTTCTCCGGTTTAATAGCAGGAGCTGTTGGAGGCATCATCGTTGGAATGATCAGCAAGAGCAGAATTGGTGTTTCCGGACCCGCAGCCGGCCTGATCACCATTGTCTTGGCCTCATTGGCTACACTCGGTTCCTTTGAATCATTTCTCGTAGCCATTGTACTGGCAGGAATACTGCAACTCATAGCTGGATTTTCTGGCTTGGGATCACTTGGCAATTACTTTCCTTCAGCCGTAATAAAAGGAATGCTTGCAGCCATAGGCATCACTTTGATTTTAAAGGAAATACCCCATGCTTTGGGATACGACAAAGATTTCTTTGGAGATGAATCCTTTTTCCAGATGGATGGTCACAATACTTTTTCGGAGCTTATCTATGCTTTGAATGCTTTTAGTCCAGGTTCTGTGCTCATTGGGACCATTTCGTTGGGCCTACTAATTCTTTTCGAGCAGGCGTTTTTCAAGCGTTTTGTTTTTTTCAAATATGTGCCGGGAGCGCTCATTGTCGTATTATTCGGAATTGCTTTTAACTGGTTTACACTAACCAATTTCACTGACCTTCATGTATCCGACAAACACCTGGTGAGTATTCCGGTATCTAATTCGTTCGAGAACTTCCTTAAGCAATTCAGATTTCCGGACTGGACGGCACTCAGTAACATTAAAGTTTATTCCATCGCCTTAACGATTGCTCTTGTTGGTAGTTTGGAGACACTTTTGAGCGTTGAAGCCACAGATAAACTTGACCCTAACAGAAATTTAACTCCTACTAACCATGAATTAAAAGCCCAGGGTATTGGAAATATTCTTTCCGGACTTATAGGCGGTTTACCGGTCACCCAAGTGATCGTTCGAAGTTCGGCAAATGTAAATTCCGGAGGAAAATCTAAGCTATCCACTATTTTACATGGGTGCTTTTTAGTGTTGAGCGTCTATTATATCCCGGATTTTCTAAATAAAATCCCACTTGCTTCACTTGCTGCAATTCTTATCATGGTTGGATATAAGCTTTCAAAGGTCAGTTTATACAAAGAAACCTTCAAACTTGGATGGGAACAATTTCTGCCCTTTATCTCAACCATTCTTGGGGTAATTTTCACCGATCTTCTAAAAGGAATCGGGATTGGTTTACTAGTGGCAATCTTCTTCATTCTCAGAAGAAACTACAAACGGAATTTTAATATGAAAAAAAGTAAGGACGGTCAGGAATACTTTCTTGTTCTAGAAGAAAATGTATCGTACTTGAACAAAGGAAGCATAAGCTCATTACTTGAGAAACTTCCAAACAATGCCCAACTAACAATAGACCTTTCGAAAAGTAAATACATCGATTACGATGTGATCGAATTTATCCATGATTTCGAAAATTACTCAGCGAAAAATAAAAATATTCATGTAACAATCTTAAAATAAACTAATGGAAACGTTTTACAATAAATTACTGGAAAACAATAAAAAATGGGTAGCTCAACAACTTGAAAAAGACCCGCATTTTTTTGAAGAACTGGCCAAAGGTCAACAACCACCATTACTTTGGATAGGTTGTGCTGACAGCCGGGTGCCGGCCAATGAAATCATAGGCGCTCCTCCGGGTGAGGTTTTTGTGCATCGGAATATTGCCAACATGGTCATTCATTCAGACATGAGTATGCTAAGTGTACTGGACTATGCGGTGAATGTATTAAAAGTAAAACATGTAATTGTTTGCGGACATTATGGTTGTGGAGGTGTGCAAACAGCAATGACGAACAAGCATGTCGGACTGATCGATAACTGGATTAGGCATATCAAAGATGTTTACCGGTTTCATCAAAAAGAACTGGATGCTATAGAAAATGAGAAAAAACGATTTGATCGTTTTGTAGAATTGAATGTTACTGAACAGGTACACGACCTTGCCAAGACATCAATAATACAGGAAGCTTGGCAGCGCGGACAGGATTTGCATGTTCACGGATGGGTCTATGATGTAGCGGATGGTTTGATCCAGGATCTCAAGGTAACATTGAAGAATAATCAATCTCTTTCCGAAGTTTACCGTTTGGATTTATAATTGATCTAGCCCCAAATACTTATTCAAATCACGAAACTATAGCTTATTTAGTTTCGTGATTTGACGTACATAAGCGTGCTTCATGAAGTTATCGACCCTATACTTGTCGAATAAACTCAATAACTGACCTATTAAAGTATTCGGGTTGTTCAACATTTACGACATGCCCACAATTTGGCACTATTACTAGTCTGGAAGATAAATGACTGGCAACCAACTTTGATATGGATGGCAAAAACATGTGATCCTCCTTCCCCATGATGTATAAGGTTGGTTTTCCGGTATCTTTAATCCTGAAGAGCTTAAGCAAGGTATTCACCTGTGACACAAGTGTAAACCATCTTATGAATTCCTTCTGATACAGCCTTTTAGCTTCGTTAATGAAAAGAATTCTCGATTCCTTATGATTTTTTCGAGGCATAATTACCCAGGCCAAGAAACGATACATCACCAAATAGGGAATGATCGATTTTGTCAAACTCCCTAAACGCATGAGAATTTGACCTTTCGTATTGATTTTCATAACTGCACCAGCCATGATCATACTCTTTGTGCGTTCGGGGTAACGTTCGGTGATCTCTCGAATGATAATCGTTCCCAGGGAAATTCCAATAAAATGAGTCGATTCTATTTTCAGAAAATCAAGCACTTCAATAATATCATCACCAATATTGTCAAATGAATAGCATTTGAATTTTTCATTTAAAGGAAGTTTCGATTTACCATGACCTCTCAGATCGATCAGAAGGACATTAAATTCCCGTTTAAATTCCTTCAACTGCTGATACCATATAGCACTGCTTCCTCCCGCACCGTGCACAAAGGTCACCCATTCTTCAGACTTGGGATGAATATGTTTACTAAAATGGAGCATAAATTAAAAGTGGTTTTACCCACAATGGAAGGAGAGAATTTTAAACATTGTTGGAAGATACACAAATCCCTATTAAACAAGATTATTTGTTGCAGTTTTCGTCATGATTTCAGTAAATTAAAACTCCATTAAGAATAATCAATCTCTATCCGAAGTATATCGCTTGGACTTGTAATGGAAAATACAGATCTTGTCGCTTGAAATGCATAAGATGTCTCTTATAGAAAAGCTCGAACAACTATTTATTGCGGCAGCAAATCCTGAAAAAGGCATCGCCATGTCGAACTATATGAAGGGGCTTTTTCCATTTTATGGCATTGGTTCTGTTGAAAGAAAAGCAATCGTTCGCGAATGGAGTGCGGACATTGACCTCAATAACCGCAATGAATTCTGGGAACTCATCAAGGAATTATGGTCTCGCGACCAAAGAGAATATCAATACGCGGCATTAGATCTTTTACTCAAGCGGAAAACATTATCCTACCATTCTGAAGATCACTATGAACTTGAATGGCTTATCCGAAACCGGTCATGGTGGGACACGGTAGATCTGATCGCATCCAACAACTTAGGGAAATACATTCGTTTATTTCCTGAGCAAGGCAAGGAATTGATCGAAGAATGGCGACATAGCGGTCATTTGTGGTTGCAGCGCTCCTGTCTTATTTTTCAATTGAAGTATGGCAACGATACCGATCGTGAACTGCTCACCAACCTGATCAAAGAGTTTGTTAGCCAAAAAGAGTTTTTCATCCAAAAAGCCATTGGTTGGTCATTAAGGCAGCTATCTAAAACAGATCCTGAGTCGGTTAAACGCATCCTCAAAGAAATTCCATTAAAGGGAGTTGCACTTCGTGAAGCGACCAAGTATCTTTGAGAAAAAAAGATGGCACTGATCAAAGCATGCAAGGGAATTGAACCGGTATTTGGTAATGACTGCTGGTTGGCTGAAAACGCAACCATCGTAGGTGATGTGATCATGGGTGATCAGTGCTCCATTTGGTTCAATGCGGTCGTTCGAGGGGATGTCAATTCCATCAGAATGGGAAACAAAGTCAATATTCAAGATGGTGCAGTCATTCATTGCACTTATGAAAAAACAAAAGTAAATTTAGGCAACAACGTTTCCATTGGACACAATGCATTGGTTCATGGATGTACTGTTGAAGATAATGTCTTGATCGGGATGGGAGCCATCGTTATGGACAATTGTTACATAGAATCGAATTGCATTATTGCTGCCGGCGCAGTACTTCTCGAAGGAACGCGAGTGGAATCATGGAGCATTTATGCCGGTGTTCCAGCGAAGAAAGTTAAGACGCTTTCCCCTGAGTTATTCAAAGGTGAAGTACAACGCATTGCCAACAATTATTTGATGTATTCCGGTTGGTTCAAAGAAGAAAAATGAAAGACATAACTACTTATGAGGACGTTCTTGATCTTATCACACGATTCTATGAGAAGCTTTTGTTAGACGAACAAATAGGACATTTCTTTCAAGAACTTAATTTAAACACACACATACCAAGAGTCGCTGATTTTTGGGCATTCATTCTTATTGATCAACCGGGTTATACCGGAAACATGATGGATGCACATGCACGACTTGCACTCAAGGACGCTGATTTTGATCAGTGGCTACTGCTCTTTCATCATACTATCGATGATCACTTTTACGGAGAAAAAGCTGCCCTGGCAAAAGACCGCTCGACACTAATTGCCTGGACGATGAAGTCGAAAATCTCATAAAGATGTAATAATCTGAAAATTATATTTTTTACCTCATCATATTACCATATCTTTGCCTTCTAAACCAGCACCACTCGTTAATTATTTTTAAATATGCGTATAGGTTGCTTGTTCATACTACTACTCTGTATATCCTCACAAAACTTGTTTGGTGCGGTTCTGTCTATAGGAAATAATGCCTCTTTTACAACAAGTGGAAACGCGACATATACTGGGTTGACAATGGGTAACAGCGCATCGCTGACCGTTCTATCTGGACACACATTAACCATAAATGGTTCCGCAACATCCAACAATGGATTAGGTATAACTGTTCAAACTGGAGGAACACTAATAATTACTGGGTGTTTAACAGGTAACAATAATTTCAATTTGAACATCGCAGGAGATATTACGCTGGGTTGTATTGATGTTGACAACAACGGTTCATTAACTGTTCAAGGCACTGGAAGCGTGTCTGTAACAGGCAATATTATTACAGGACAAAACACGACAATTAATGTTGCATTGAATGGAGAACTTACTGTCGGAGGAAATGTAACGATTGGTACAGGTACTTCTTCGGTTGCCGTCAATGGAACATTTCACATTGAGGGGCAATATTCTGGCCCCGTTCCAACAAGTTCTTCTGGCAATGGCAATATGGATGATCTGGATCAGACTTTTCTGCCGGTATTACTTCCAATTGTATTGAAAGAAATGCACATAGAGTGTACTTCCAACGAACGAACAGTCTCTTGGACTACTGCATCTGAATTTAACACAAGTCACTTTTCGGTACTTTCTTCTGAAGATGGTATTGACTGGGATGTACTAGGTTCTGTTCAGGCAGCTGGCTACTCGGATACAGAAGTGCAATATGATTATACAATTAATGCTTCGCGTGTCAATTATATGCAAGTGGTTCAATTCGATAAAAATGGTGTTTTTGCAGAATTGGGTATCCTGAGTGCATTTTGTCAAAGCACCGAATCTTTTGAAATATCGACCTATCCGAACCCGTCTAGCGAGAATTTCTTTGTTTCACTGAAAGGCATTGAAGCTGTTCATTCAGAAATCAGTTTGGTTCAAGTTACAGATTCATATGGTCGAGTTCTGATTACCAAGAATGTTGAGTTAACGGATGGCTCTTCCATCATTCCTATCGAAGTGAACAATCTCAATAAAGGAATATACACTGTTGTGATCTCAAATAACAGTGGCTTGTATGAATCGTGCAGTCATATTGTAAATTAATCGTTAATCCTCCACGATCGAAACGATTCCTTTGAGCGGTTCTTTCCCTTCCACATTGAGATCGATGACAAAATAATAACTGGCTACAGGGAGTTCCTTTTCGTTGTATTGACCATCCCATGGCTTGGATCCATAATCGCCCTGTTTTGACTCGTACACTTTGTTTCCCCAACGGTTAAATACTGTCACGCTATTCGATGGGTAAACTTCATCGAGATTCACAAGTTCCCAAATGTCATTCACATTGTCATTATCAGGCGTAAAAGCTGTTGGAATAATTAGATCGCATGGCTCAATGCTAATTGAAACCAAGGCCAATGGACCAGGACAATTATTTACTGTTTGCTGAACATAATAATCTAAAGTTCCAACTGTTCCAAAAGGCACGATTGAATCGCCTGTCCCAATTAAATTAGTTGCCGACGCATCTGAATACCAATTAGCAATTCCATTGGTTTGAACTATTATAGGCGCTAAATTATCACCTAAACAATAATCTGTATCACCACCAATTACTGCAGGAGAGACAACATTGTAAGTGATTTCAAGGCTCGCACTTCCAGAAATTACATTGGTACAATTAGCATCTGAAATAGCAGTTAGAATAAAAGTGCCATATCCGGTGAAATAAACATCTCCAGCACTTGTTGGAGTTATTGTTTGGGGATTGCCATTCAGCGTATAAGTAAGCGTGTAACCCGGAGTACCATTGGCTATTGTTACAATAATATTTTCAGAATTTGGTACAGGATTACAAAACGTACCCCCGCCAGAAATGGTGGCTGTTGGCAGTGGATTTACAATTGAAGTTGTCTGAGCTGTACTTGTACATCCTCCACTCGACGTGATTGTAACTGTAAAGATTTCACCATCTGAAACATTCGTTGCAGTAGGGTTTTGAGCAGTTGGATTAGAGAAAATTGCTGATCCATTGGAAGTCCAAGACCAAGTTAACGCTGAACTTCCATTTTCAACAAGACCCAACGCTTCACCTGCACAAATTGGGCTGTCATTTTGAGCATTCACGTTTAAAGTTCCCCCAGGGCTAATGGTCACTGTTTGTAAATCCGTACAACCAATTGAGGAAGTTACTTCTACTTGATAGGTTCCGGGACATAATCCTGTGGCCGTTGCGCTCGTTTGACCAATTGGTGTTCCTGATCCCTCCTGCCATTCATAGGTGTAGCCTGGAATAGATCCGCTGGCGCTAACAGATGCCTGGCCATCGCAACCACAGATCTCATTTTGGACAACCGCAGCAACCGCCTGTACGGGAGTGATTGGTGTACAGTTATTATTGAATTGAGCAATATAGGCCTGATTCAGTACATTGTTTGGTGCGCCTGGCGTTTGAAAATTCGCTCCACACTGATTGGCATCCAATACGGTTTCATTATCCGTGCAGCCTACTGACCAATTTGACTGAACAGTTGGATCTCCATTATTAAAATAGTAGACCGTATTGCGATGATCTGTTGGTAATTCTGCTCCGTTTGAGAAATAGATCTGTGTATTGAGATTGACATCACCGTAACACACAGAAAAAACTTCACATCCTCCCAGATTCACAATACGAGCGCAATCACCAGAATTAGCCAGAAGCGTGTTGCTCCAGCTGCCTCCGGGTGTCCATCCAGTGGCCGGGTATGAACACGCGACAGCACCAGGAGTGGTCGAATTACTTTCAAACAAACTGGAATTGGATATCGGAGCAATGATCTTGCAGTTTCCATCTGAAAGAGAAAGATCGGAAGAAGGTATTGAAGGGTCTGGCGAAGCATCATTATAGATCAAAATGATCGTCCCCATAGGAACAGCTGCCCAGAGAGAATTAAACGAAAAACGTATTGCCCCTGCTGCGACACCACCGGTTCCGTGATAACCACTATTATCATCAAAGATCCATCCTCGTATATCAATGGATGGGGGGATAGTCAACCCACAATCGTAGATTGCAGCAGTATCTGCAACCACAAATTCCACGTATTCCATATTTCCGGAAACACCTTGGGAAACCTCATTCATGATCAGCGTCTGGCTTTGTCCAGAGAAATGCAAAAACATGAAGAGGAGTAATACTAAAGATCGCATAGAAGCTATGGTTTATAGTTTAGGCAAGCCTAAGTTAACCACTTTGAACAGAACTCGGACGAAGGGTAAAAAGCTTAATACTAATTTAAAAGTGGATATGTTCAGACTGAACATCCATTGAGAGAAATTGCTTCGCCTGGGCATCGAAAACCTCCTTATTTTCGGAAGTGAGAAAATGAATTTCACCACCTCTTGAACATTTCGTTTTGATCTCTTCATGGCGATCAAGGTAATCTTCTAAACGCTCAGCAACCAGCTTACCTTGTGTAACGACTTTTACATGTTCCGGCAGTAAGGAGCGAAGATAAGCTTCTACCAATGGATAATGTGTGCAGGCAAGTACAATTGTATCTATTTCCGGATCTTTTTGAAGTAATGTTTCGAGGTCTTGCTTAATGAAAAGCTTACCTGCTTCAGAATTATGCTGATTATTCTCAATAATAGGAACCCACATCGGACAAGCGTGTTGAACCACCGTACAATCCGGAGCAAACTTGGCAAGTTCGATTTTATAGGATTCTGACCGAACTGTACCCTCTGTAGCAAGGATTCCTATATGCCTGGAAACAGACCAATGTGCGATCAGTTCCGTACTTGGTCTGATAACACCCAAAACACGTTTCTCCGAAGCAATTATCGGAAGGTCTTGTTGCTGTATCGTACGCAGTGCTTTGGCTGACGCGGTATTACACGCGAGAATCACCAAAGAACAGCCCCGATCAAACAACTCCCTTACCGCCTGCAGAGTGTATTCGTAAACAACATCGAATGAACGTGTTCCATAGGGGGCACGTGCATTGTCGCCCAGGTAGAGGTAATCGTATTCAGGTAAACGTGCGACAATCTCTTTGAGCACGGTCAATCCGCCGTACCCTGAATCAAACACACCAATTGGACCTTTTGTCTCCATGAACAATCAAAGCTACAAAAAAAGGGGGCTTCGATTTCACTCAGCCCCCTTTTTGAATGTCTTATTGAACGACTTATTTCTTCATTGCCTCTGCATCGAGTCTCAACAACTCAGTCAGCACTTCTCCCGTGATATCCATTCCACCTTTGAAATAAAGTGTAACAGACTCGTCAATTACATAGTTCAGTTTCTTTCTGTCAGAAACGATCTCTACTGCTTTTTGCACACGATCCAGAATTGGTTTGTTCAATTCCTGAGAAAGAATCTGCATTTCCTGATTCAAAGATTGTTCACGCTCCTGAAGATTTTGTTGTTTTTTCATTAGTTTATCTTCTTCGATCTTGATCTGAGCCTGAATCATATTTGGACGATCCTTTTCGTATTTCGCATAAGCGGTATTCAAATCTGCCTCCATCTCTTGCAATTCTTTCACCCCGTTTGCTTCAAACTCCTTCAACTTATTCAACGCATCTTTTCTTGAAGGAAGCGTATCCAATAACTTTTGGGAATTCACATGAGCCACTTTGGATTGAGCATTCACAACACCCACACTAAACATGACCGCCAAGGCCAACAACAACTTTTTCATTTTTCGTTTACTTTACTGTTTATTCGTATTTGTGATGCCCATTTCCTTGAGAACCTCATCACTAATATCGTATTTACTATCTGCATACACCAGATTGCTCTGATTAGCTTTATCAAAAACAAATGTGTAATTCCTTTTGGAAGCCACCTTTTGCATTGCATCAAACACCCTGTCCTGAATAGGCTTAATCAACTCCTGACGTTTCTGGAAATAGTCTCCACTCACGCCGAAACGCATCTTTTGCATTTCCATTGCCTCCGTCTCCAATCTTGAGATCTCTTCTTTTCGCTTATTCTTTTCTTCATTTGGCAATAAGACCTCTTCCCTTGCAAAATTGTCTTTCTTTGCCTTCAACTCCTCATAGCGATCTTCGATCTCTTCGGTCCAACGTTCAGCCAGTTTATCCAGTTTTTCTTTCGACTCTTTGTATTCCGGAACGTTTCCTAGAATATAATCAGAGTCGATATACGCGTACTTCTGGGCCATGGCAAAGGCTGTGCCAAATACGAGAAAACAAATTATTGCTAGCTTTTTCATCATTGAGTTTTCAAGCCGAACGGCGAATTTAATCAATTTATTGTGTTCCAACTGATCAAAGTTCTCCAAGATTCATTCCGATCGTAAAGGTCAGCTTAGGGTAGAATCCTTTCTGATCAATACTATTATTGATCGTGGTTCGCTGAGAATCACTAGACCAGTAATCCAGTTTGTCGAATCCTAAACCGTAATCTAAACCGAGCATACCAAACATTGGTAAGAAGATACGAATACCGACTCCTGCAGCTCTCTTCACGTTAAACGGATTAAATTTTGTGATATCTGGAAAGGTATTTCCTGCTTCCCCAAACACCATCGCATAGAATGTAGCCGATGGATTCAAAGAAATGGGATAACGTAATTCAAGGGTGTATTTCGCGATGATCGGATCTCCACCACTGGATGATATGGAGTTATCTTCATAACCACGCAATGCAATTATCTCACGACCTCCCAACTGATTGATTCCGGTAAGTCCGCTACCACCTAATGAATATCGTTCAAATGGAGATAAACCTTTCGATTTGGAGTAAGCTCCCATAAAAGCAAATCCCACTCGAGGCATAAGGACCAATTTTTTGTCCGATGTCAAAGGAAGGAACCATTCACTTGTGAATTTCAGTTTAAAATACTCCAGGTACTTATAGCGTTCCTGAGAAGTTAAGCCTGAATAGTCACTTACATTGTCAAACAACGAATACGGCATAGAGCTTTTCGCCGTGAACGTAATATTGGACCCGGATTGTGGGTAGATCGGCGCACTGACTGAACTGCGTTGAAGTACATATTTCAAAGCGATATCGTTCGCATAACCGTTCGAGAAGATCGGGAAATAGCTATAATTAGCCACATCATAATATTGGTAACTCAATTCATAATAGGCGGTAAAATAGTCATCCGGCCATTTTTTCCTTCTACCCAATCCAATACCAGATCCAGTGATCTGAACACCGTTATACAAAGAGTTCGTTGGCAAATAGCCATTTCCGATCGCTGTATGATTGATCCAATAAGAAAGTGAATTAGGCTTTCTTCCTCCCAACCATGGTTCGGTAAAGGAGAAATTATAACCTTGATAATAACGTCCATTGGTCTGAGCACGAATGGAAAGACGTTGTCCGTCGCCGCCCGGAAGTGGAGTCCATGCGCCTTTTTTAAAGAAATTCTTTGTAGAGAAATTATTAAATGTTAATCCCAGAGTTCCGATAATTCTGGCTGAACCTGTTGGACCTGCTCCACCATAGCCACCTGACAATTCGATCTGATCGGAAGATTTTTCTTCTACCACATACTCAATATCTACCGTCCCATCGGCTGGGTTCGGAATTGGATTCACCTGAAAGGCTTGTTCGTTGAAAAAGCCTAGCTGAGCCAATTCTCGCTGTGTACGTATAATGTCATTTCGATTAAATAGATCTCCCGGTTTAGTCCTGATCTCCCGACGAATAACATTGTCATTCGTTTTTGTATTTCCTTTAATGATAATACGACGTACTCGCGCTTCCTTTCCTTCGATGATGCGCATCTGGTAATTGATGTAGTTGTCGTTTACGTTTGTTTCCACAGGGATCACCTGAAAGAAAAGGTATCCTCTATCCATGTACAACGAAGAGATATCACGGCCATCCTGACTCATGTTCAATCGCTGATCCAACAAAGTACGGTTGTACACATCTCCTCGCTTTATCCCCAGCGTACTATCCAGATATGAGGATCTGAACTTCGTATTTCCGATCCATTCAATGTCACCGAAATAGTACTTTCCTCCTTCTTCAATCTTTATCTTAATTAACAATTTCCCATCCGAGAGAATTACTGTATCTGATTTGATAGCGGCATCCCGGAGTCCAATGGCATTAAACTTTTCAAGCATTGCCAATTTATCTTTCTGATAGGAGCCTTCTGTATATTTTGATCTTTTGAAGAAACGCCAGAGTTTTTTCTCTTTGGTGTCCTTCATGGCCATTTTCAGTTTCCACTCGGGAATACTATGAACACCTTCAAATGCAATCTCCTCGATACCAATACGCTCTCCACGATTGATATCGATCAAGAAGATCTCAGAGTTATTCATCAATGTATCCGTGACACGGTTGATCTTAACACCAACAGAGTAAAATCCTTTTTCCCGAAAGTATCCTTTAATCTTACTTTCTGTCTGATAAATGAGGTTTTCGGTAATCGTTTTTCCTGAATACAACGTTATTTCCTCTCTGATCTTATCCGCATCACGCTTGTTAACCCCTTTGAATTTGAAGCGCGAGAGCTTCGGTCTAGGCGTAACCTTGATCGTCAAATAAACCACTCCTGCCACTTCTTTTTCTGCAAAGATCTCTACATCTGAAAAGATACCTTCATTCCAAAGATTCCGAATGGCTTTGGAGATCTGTTCTCCCGGAATCGTGATCTTTTGTCCTTGTTTTAATCCTGCGATCAATTTAATCGCTTGATGATCATAATTATCCGCTCCTTCAATCCGAACCGGTCCCAATTCATATTGCTTGGGATTCTTGAAATCTACTTGCAGATCACCTATTGAGAAAGGTTCTTCCTGTGCGGAAACCGTCAGGTATAGAAATGTAAATATGACAAGTAAATACCGCACTCTTACGTTAATTGTTCTGATACCATTCCGAACCTGCGTTCGCGAGACTGATAATCCAACACGGCTTTATAGAAATCTTCTTTTCTGAAGTCCGGCCAAAGTACTTCCGTAAAATGGAACTCCGTATAAGCGATCTGCCAGAGAAGAAAATTACTGATCCGATGTTCACCGCTCGTTCGGATTAAAAGTTCGGGATCCGGAATGCCTTTTGTCGTCATGTGATCACTGATCACTTCTGCATTGATTGTCAGAGGATCCACGATGCCTTTTTGAGACTCCAATGCTATTTTTTGCACAGCATTTACGATTTCCCATCGGGCACTGTAATTCAATGCCAGAATCAGATGGACCTCCGAATTATTCTTGGTGTATTCTTGCGCATCCATTAATTCTGCACGGCAATTCTCAGGCAGTCCTTCAATATCACCGATCGTCAAAAGACGTACACCACTTTCAGACAGCTCTTTTATCTCATTCGCCAAGGAACGCACCAATAGATCCATCAATCCATCTACCTCCGCTTTTGGTCGATTCCAGTTTTCTGTGGAGAATGCATAAAGAGTAAGATATGACACCTTGAGTTCACGCGCCGCCTTGAGTGTTTCGCGAATGGATTCAACACCGAAATTGTGCCCATACAAACGCTCTTGACCTTGTTTTTTTGCCCAACGACCATTGCCATCCATGATGATAGCAACATGCTTTGGAGTGTTATTCAGATCGATCTTATCAAGCAAACTCATTTCGAATATCGTAGAACGAAAATAGGTAAAGATTCTTGTATAGTAGTAAACACTTTTTTGCTTAACATACCTTAACAAAAAGAGGGAGCCGGAATCCGGATCCCTCTTCCTAAGGATTATTTTTTCTTACTCTGCAAGAATGATCACTTTGTTATTGAACAGCTCCATCACACCGCCTTTGATCTCTACACGGATCACTTTAGCATTGGAACCGTCCTTTTGGATCAAGTTACTGGTTTTCTCTCCAGCTTCGAATGGCACAGAAAGATCCACTTTCACCGTACCGACAGAAAGGCCGGAAATAATCGGAGCGTGTCCGTTCAAAACCTGAAAGGATCCATCCAATCCAGGCAACTGAACTGCTTCAGCTTCCCCTTTGAAGATCTCTTGTTCAGGAGTAATGATTTCTAAACGCATCGTATTTCTTTATTGCGAATATTAAACTTCAGCCAACATTTTCTCTCCTGCAGCAATGACGTCTTCGATACCTCCTTTAAGGTTGAAGGCCGCTTCAGGATATTTATCATATTGACCATCCAGGATCGCGTTGAACGCTTTGATCGTTTCCTGAATATCTACAAGTACCCCAGGGATTCCTGTAAACTGCTCTGCCACGTGGAATGGCTGAGACAAGAAACGCTGAACACGACGCGCCCTGTGAACCACAGATTTATCTTCTTCAGACAACTCATCCATACCAAGGATCGCAATGATATCTTGTAACTCTTTGTAACGCTGTAAAGTAATCTTTACACGCTGTGCGCAATTGTAATGCTCTTCACCAACGATCTCAGGAGTTAAGATTCGAGAAGTAGAATCCAATGGGTCTACCGCAGGATAAATTCCCAACTCAGCAATTTTACGAGACAATACCGTTGTAGCATCTAAGTGAGCAAACGTATTAGCCGGAGCTGGATCGGTAAGGTCATCCGCAGGTACGTAAACCGCCTGCACAGAAGTAATAGATCCATTCTTTGTTGAAGTAATACGCTCTTGCATTGCACCCATCTCAGAAGCCAACGTTGGCTGGTAACCTACTGCTGAAGGCATACGACCAAGAAGAGCAGATACCTCAGAACCTGCCTGAGTGAATCGGAAGATATTATCTACGAAGAAAAGGATATCTTTTCCTTGTCCATCTCCTTCACCATCACGGTAGTATTCAGCAAGTGTAAGACCTGAAAGCGCCACACGAGCACGTGCCCCTGGAGGCTCGTTCATCTGACCGAAAACAAATGTAGCTTTTGACTCCTTCATTTCTTCCAGATCGATCTTAGTCAAATCCCATCCACCTTCTTCCATGGAATGCATGAAGTCTTTTCCGTAACGGATAATACCTGACTCCAACATCTCACGAAGCAAGTCATTTCCTTCTCTCGTACGCTCACCAACACCAGCAAATACGGATAATCCACCGTGACCTTTCGCGATGTTGTTGATCAATTCCTGAATCAATACCGTCTTACCAACACCGGCACCACCGAAAAGACCAATCTTACCACCTTTTGCATAAGGCTCGATCAAGTCGATCACTTTGATCCCAGTGAACAACACTTCTGTCGCTGTAGAAAGTTGATCAAACTTAGGCGCTTCACGGTGAATTGGAAGACCATTCGCGTTATCAACTTTATTAATTCCATCGATCGCTTCTCCTACTACATTAAAAAGACGGCCTTTGATCTGGTCACCCGTAGGCATTTTGATCGCACTACCTGTAGAAACAACGTCCATTCCTCTTCTGAAACCATCCGTTGAATCCATGGAGATCGCACGAACTGCATTTTCTCCAACGTGAGACTGAACTTCCAAAACAACTTTTGTTCCGTCAGCCTTTACCACTTCAAGTGCATCATAAATATTAGGAAGTGCTACTCCTTTATCGAAGCTCACATCCACAACAGGTCCGATCACCTGTGAAACTGTACCTTTAATTCCCGACATTTTATTGCCTTTTTTTAGTTAGTTAAAGCGATTGGAGCACATAAGCCCCACCCGAATTTGGGCGCAAAGATAGGCCTTTAAAATGAAAAAGTATCAACTGCAAAACATATTTTTTTAACAGCTTATCAAATCAGAATTTCAACTCTCCGAAATTGCGTTTCATGAGGTATTTAACCGGCCAAAAAGAGAAAATAAAACTCAAGGTGGAAACCAACAAAAGAATCAAAGCGCCGTCCACCCAAGTGATCATTACAGGAAATGGTTCCCCTCCTGTATTTGGCATTTCAAGCAATGCGCCATACATCTGCAAGGAACAAATAGCGTAACCTAATGCCATTCCGAAGAGAATCCCTTTGCCACAAATCAACAATCCCTCAAAAAAGAAGATCCTGAAAATCATGCGGTAATTTGCGCCATAGGCGATCATAGTTGAAATATTGTCTTTTTTCTCCACAAACAGCATGGTAAGTGAAGCCACCAGATTAAAGGCTGCCAGAATAAAAATAAACACCAGGATCACGATGACCATCAGTTTTTCAGACTTACTGGTTTTAAAGATCAATTCATTCTTTTCGTAACTGGTCTTCACTGTGAAACCCGATCCAAGTTTGGCCTTAATTCGCTCCTTTACCTCTTCGTTGGAATATCCCGAAGCAACATCCACATAAACAGAGGTGATATCTGTATCGTAATTCAAGATGTCTACCCCAAATTCAAAGGGCACCAACAAACTTTCTGCATTTACCTCACGATTAAAATTCATTCTCCCTGCAATATTCAATTGCCTCGTATTAAATGGATTGGACCCTACTCTCACCTTTGCATCACGTTTAGGTGCATAGATCAGGACTTGTTCAAATCCAGACCTTTCCGGAATGTAGCCTCCTAGTTTATCAAGCAAAGTAGCACCGATGATCCCAAATGTCAGATCTTCAGAAGTAAGAACAGGAAATCCATCCACCATGTGAATGTAATTTCCATTAGAGGATTTTGCCATCAAACCTGACATCTCCAAAAAGGATGAATCCACCGCTATCATGCTAGCATTCACCCATTTTTTCTCATGTTTGATCACAACAACTTCCTCAATTGCTCTGGAAGTATTATTGACCCCTTCCATATTCCTCAGCTCGTTGATCGAGATCATTTCTGATGGAAATGTTTTTCCGCCAGCTGAACGAATCGTAATATCCGGATCGAAATCCGAATACAATTTCTCGATCATTCCTTCGATCCCATTAAAAGCAGAAAGCAAAACAACAAGCGAAGCCGTAATCAAGGTGATCCCAATTACTGAGAT
>CAIYQV010000471.1 GCA_903928365.1 uncultured Flavobacteriia bacterium | reverse complement strand
TTCTACCGATTACGTTCAATCCACCAAGAATTTCAGCTGGAATAATCCCACCTCGTCGATCCCATTGAAAATTAAGATAACCCGAAATTCTCCCAATACGGTTGTTTATCTCGATCGAATACTTTTGAATGCCAGAAGGAGACTGGTATTTTTTGGGGATCAGTTTAATTTCAGGGATCTGAATTCGGTTGGAACAGGCAATGTGTCGAATTTCACGTTACAGAATTTACCTGCTCAGGGCTTTGTTTGGGATGTTACTGACAGACATCATCCGTTTCTGCAATTAGGGAATTTGGCAGGAACAGATTTTTCATTTGTTACGAATACGGATACGATTCGTGAGTTTGTTGCCTCCAATGGGTCATCGTTTTTCATTCCTGGTCGTATTGGAAGTGTTTCGAATCAAAATCTTCATGCGCTGGAGCAGGTGCAATTGTTGATCGTAACTCATCCTGATTTTATAAGTCAGGCTCAACGGCTGGCTGCCTTGCACGAAGGAAATGGAACCACAACACACGTGGTAACTATTGATCAGATATACAATGAGTTTAGTTCAGGAATGCAAGATGCCACGGCTATTCGTCTTTTTGTGAAAATGTTCTATGACCGTGCTGCATCTGATCCGGTAAATGCACCTCAGAACTTATTACTTTTTGGCGACGGGACCTATGACCCGAAAGGCAGAGTGTCAAACAACAATAATTATATCCTTACCTATCAAATGTTGGCTAGTGAGAACCATGTGTCGGCATTGGTGACAGATGATTATTTTGCGATGCTGGATGATGGTGAATCCATTGCGCCAACGGATCTGATGGACGTCGGTGTTGGCCGATTACTCGTTTCTGATCTACAGATGGCTAAGGAACAGGTAGATAAGATCGAACATTATATGAAAAACGGTTCGTCACTATACACCTCCTCGAATTCGAATTGTAATTGCGGTACGGATGGCTACAGTTCTACATTTGGGGATTGGCGCACCAATTATGTGCAGATCGCTGACGATGAAGAGGGAGGTTATTTTGTGATACAAGACACTGAGCCGCAATATGAGGAGGTTAAAGTCAGTAATCCGGAGCTGAATTGTGATAAATTGTATTGTGATGCCTTTACCCAGGTTACAACAGCAGGTGGAGAGCGCTATCCGGATGTGTTCAATGCGATCACAGACCGCGTGGAACGCGGTGCGCTTGTGGTAAATTACGTTGGACACGGAGGAGAAGTAGGTTTGGCAGAGGAACGTGTGGTTACTGTTCCTCAGATCCAGAGTTGGGGAAATATTGATCGTTTGAATTTATTTGTTTCTGCAACGTGTGAATTCACGAAATACGACGATCCATCGCGCGTATCGGCGGGAGAATGGGTAGCCTTAAATCCTACAGGTGGTGCCATCGCTTTGATGACCACATCACGATCCGTGTTTTTTGGCGTGAATACACTCACAGGATTGAAGTTCTTTGAAACCGTTTTCTCTAGAGATGCAAACATGGAACCCTTGACCTTTGGTGAGATCATGCGCCTTACAAAGAATGGTTCCGGTTCAAGTGATAATAAACGAAGCTTCACATTGATCGGCGATCCTGCCGTGAAGCTCGCTTTGCCTCGTCTGAAAGTCGTCACAGATAGTATTAATGGTTTGAGTCCTGTTGTTGAGCTAGACACGCTTCGGGCATTAAGTAAGGTAACCGTTAAAGGACATTTAGAGGATTTTACCGGAAATGTATTGAATGGATTCAACGGTACGGTGGTGCCTTCTATCTTCGATAAACCTAAAAATCTGAGTACTCTCGGTCAAAACGCAGATTCTCCAGAAATCGATTTTGAGCTACAGAAGAATATTGTTTACCGGGGTAAAGCAACTGTCGAAAACGGCTATTTTACGTTTTCATTTATTGTTCCGAAGGACATTAATTATTCATTCGGAAATGGTAAGATCAGCTATTATGCAAGCAGCTCAAGCACCGATGCAAGTGGGGCCGACACCAGATTTTACATTGGCGGAGTGGATACCGTTGCATTGAATGATGTCGTCGGACCGGAGATTGATCTCTTCATCAATGATAATAATTTTGTTTCCGGTGGATTGACAGATGAAACACCGATTCTGATTGCGGATCTATTTGATGAGAATGGAATTAACACCGTGGGTAATGGAATAGGACATGATTTAACCGTCATTCTGGATGGAAAAACAGCGGAACCTACTGTTCTGAATGATTATTATACAGCTGATCTGGATTCGTATCAGTCCGGTGAAGTGCGTTATACTTTTCCAACGCTCGAAAAAGGAAAGCATTCTCTAACATTGAAGGTGTGGGATGTGAACAACAATTCCTCGGAGAAGACGATTGAATTCAATGTACAGGAGAAACAGGAGTTGTCATTGGAGCATGTGTTGAACTATCCAAATCCTTTCACTACCAATACTTCTTTTTACTTCGAACATAATCAGGTTTGTTCTCAATTGGAGGCTCAGGTGCAGGTTTTTACGGTTTCAGGAAGACTTGTTCGGACGATCAATCAAACCGTAAATACGGTTGGTTTCCGTTCTGAAGGAATAGCATGGGATGGAAAAGATGATTTTGGAGATCAATTGGCTAAAGGAGTGTATGTATACGCAATCAAGGTCAGTTCCCCTGATGGACAGAAAGCTGAAAAGATCGAAAAATTGGTTTTATTGCGTTGATTGCACAATAAAGCGTCTTGATTTACGTATATTTGTCTCCCTATTTGCATAAGGCATGATGAAACATTTTTCGGGTTTTCTTTTTGTTTTTCTTCCGATTCTGATTTCGGCGCAGACGAATAATGTCAGTGGTACAGAGAGCGAACTGAAACTCAATACCATTACGACAGCAGTGCCATTTATGGCAATTACAGTGGATTCCCGTGCGGGTGGCATGGGAGATGCCGGAACGGCTCTGAGTGCCAATGCCAATTCCGTTTATTGGAATACGTCCATGTTGAACTTTGCAAAAGAAAAATCAGAAGTAAGTCTTTCGTACACTCCATGGTTGCGTCAATTGACCAATGATATTCAGCTTTCCTATCTTTCAGCTTACTATCGGATGAATGATAGAAATGCGATTGGGGGAGCACTTCGTTATTTTAGTTTGGGTGAAATCACTTTTACAGATGCATCAGGTAATGTGATCAGAGAGGACAAGCCAAGTGAATTTGAAATCACAGGTGCATATGCTTTTAGATTGAGTGAAAAATTGAGTATTGGTATCAACGGAAAATTGGCTTACTCCAACTTAACAGGAGGATTAACTGTGGCGGGCGTAAATACAAAAGCAGGTGTAGTTGGAGCAACAGATATCTCGTTTACGTATTTCAACGACGATGCTAAAATTGGAAAAGTGAATGGCACATATGCCTTCGCAACTACGATCAATAATGTGGGTAATAAGATTGCATACTCTGAATTAGCTACACGTGATTTTATTCCAATGAACTT
>CAIYQV010000470.1 GCA_903928365.1 uncultured Flavobacteriia bacterium | reverse complement strand
GTTCCTGAGTTGGCAGCTGTGGTAACTGCTTGACCTGGTCTGTAGGCAGTTGCATCACTCGGTACCGATCCACTTGTTGCACTATTGGCATTGTACGTTACTGCTGCAGTCCATCTTGCATACAAAGTTGTATTTCCTGAAATATTAAATGCTGATGCTTGACTTACTGAGTACGATGTTCCTGTACCATCAGCAGCAGTATTCCATCCGGCAAAAGTATAACCCGTTCTTGCCAAAGTGCCAGAGTTGGCAGTGGTAGTAACTGATTGACCGGGTCGGTAGGCAGTAGCATCGGTTGGAACCGTTCCACTTGTTGCACTATTGGCATCGTACGTTACCGTTGCTGTCCAACGGGCATATAAGGTTGTATTAGAAGAAATAGCAAATGCAGATGCAGTGCTAACAGCATAGCTCGTTCCTGTACCATCAGCAGCAGTATTCCAGCCCGCGAATGTAAATCCTGTACGTGCCAGACTACCTGAATTTGCAGCTGTAGTCACTGAGGCTCCAGAGGAATAGGCAGTAGCATCTGTTGGGACAGTTCCGCTTGTCGCACTGTTGGCATCATATGTAACAGAATAAGTTGCAGCATTTAAGTCCCATTTTGCATACAAAGTTGTATTTCCAGAAATGTTGAATGCATTAGATGTACTCACTGCATAGGCAGTTCCAGTACCATCTGCTAATGTATTCCATCCTGCAAAACTATAGCCTGCTCTGGCTAATGAACCTGAGTTAGCAGCGGTAGAAACTGCTTGTCCTGGTCTGTAGGTAGTAGCATCACTCGGTACCGATCCACTTGTCGCGCTATTGGCGTCATAAGTCACCGATGCAGTCCATCTTGCATATAAAGTTGTATTTCCCGAAATGTTAAAGGCTGAAGATGTACTAACAGCATAAGTCGTTCCCGTGCCATCGGCAGCAGTATTCCAATCTGCAAATGTGTATCCAGTTCTTGCCAAGGTTCCAGAGTTAGCGGAAGTAGTAACAGCTTGTCCGGGTCTGTAGGCAGTAGCATCGGATGGAACAGACCCGCTTGTTGCGCTGTTGGCATCGTAAGTTACTGCAGCGGTCCATCGGGCATATAATGTTGTATTAGAAGAAATTGTGAATGCAGAAGATGTGCTTACGGCATAAGTTGTTCCTGTGCCGTCTGCAGCTGTGTTCCATCCGGCAAAGGTATAACCAGTTCGTGCCAGCGAACCCGAATTGGCCGCAGTATTCACAGAGGCTCCGGAGGAATAGGCTGTAGCATCCGATGGCACAGATCCGCTTGATGCGCTGTTGGCATTGTAGGTGACCGAAAAGGTGGAGGCTGTTCCCGTAACTTTAAAATCATCAATCACCCATTGTTCTCCAGTAGCATTATTTAACATTGTTATTTTTATCTTCATATTAGTTGAAGAAGGCAAGCCTGTAATTGTCATTGTGGAATAACCATCTGTTGTTCTACTACCACCACCTGCCGGTGTAAAATCTACAGGTGTGGCATTACCATCATATGCTGTAGAGGCATTTCCGGCTGCACCATATGCCCAATATGCATTGCTATTTCCTAAAATTCTACAGGTACTATAATAATTTGTTCCTCCATTAGGACTAACTTCAACAGTAAGAATATCTGTTCCATCCATTCCATTAGCTGTTGATGCAATGGAAAATGCAGCAACTCTTGCGGTCATTTGAATAGAAGAATACCCTGTGGTATTTATATCGCTGGATGTTAAAGTCGCAGTTCCATTAATAACACCTCTTGAATGCGTACCCTCAGAAGCAAAAGCGGATGTTGCTGGTCTATCCCCTGAAGCAGAATTCCCTGTATAATATGCTCCTCCAGACAAAGTAAATAACGTTGTCGAATTATTCAACCCATCAGATGCAATAGTTGTCTGCCCCCATCCCACATTTGTGAGAAACATGAACAAACACACAACTGAAGCAGCCAATGAAGTAAAATGTGTAATAAAAAAAGTCAAAAACGGTGGCAGGGAAAAAGTAGAAGCAGGTTGCGATAATTCAAATGGAATCGCGTTGTCGGTTTGAGGTGTTGTCGGTGACATCGTTTGTTGTTGGTTTACGATGCAAATATCCACCGAAACCCGTGAATATACTGAGAAGAATAGATTAAGTTTTTGTGAACACACAGCCTTATCAGACTTAAACCGATTTAGTACATCCAATTTTTTTTCAACATACTGTGTAAAACTCAAATTGCATGAAAATTTCACCTGTTTTTAACATACAAGATTAGTCTTTCAGGTAGTTTTAACGCATGAAATGGATCATTCTACCACTCTATTTGGCGACTGCACTACACTCCTGGTCGCAATCCGCATCTTTTTATGGTCACCGAGGCTGCAGAGGACTACTCCCGGAAAACAGTCTTCCGGCTTTCCAAAAAGCACTTGAACTGGGCGCAGATGGGATTGAACTTGATGTGGTGGTTAACAAGGATAAACAACTAGTCGTTTCTCACGAACCGTATTTTAAAAAGGAATTCTGCATAGACTCTACCGGAACTCAGATCAACGATGAAAAAAAATACAATACCTACCTGTTGACTCAAGACGACATTCGGAAATTCGATTGTGGCTCAAAAGGAAATGCAGGTTACCCGGAGCAAAAAGCGACATCCGTCTCAAAACCATTGCTTCAGGAAGTTTTTAAACAAGTGAACATGCAAGGCAAAACCTTACTACTTGAAGTAAAATCTGAAGTAAAAGAATATGGCATTTCGCAACCTTCACCCAAAGAATTTGCTCAACTTGTATACACAGAGGCAAAGCAGCTCCCCAAGGATGTGACTCTTTACTACATGTCTTTTGATCCAAAGATTCTCGAAGAGCTTTATGCCATAGACCCTTCCATTCAAACTGTTTATCTTACCTACTCACCTGTCAAACATGCACGAAAGTTGCTAAAGGAAATTGCCATCAAACCAAATGTCCTTGGAATGTTTTATCCAACCATTTCAAAAAGCGAAGTGTCCTTTCTAGGGAAATTGAACATTCAAACCTTCGCATGGACAGTAAACGATGCTGGTACAGCTCAAAAACTTTTAATTAAAGGGGTGAAAGGCATCATCACAGATTACCCCGATCGAGTTCACAACTAAAAGTTAACATTTCTTCCGAAAGAAGACAACGAATAATTGTTGCCAATCCCAACTTTGCTTCTATCTTTAGCGTTCAAAACAATAAACAAACAACCTATGTTCGACAAGAATGAATTTAAAAAATATGCTACCAAACACATGGGTTTGAGCAGCATGCACATGGAACATTACATTGAGTCTTCCCTTACCCCTTATATCATTGAAGAGCGTTCGCTGAACATGACACAAATGGACGTTTTCTCACGTTTAATGATGGATCGTATCATTTTCCTTGGAACAGGGATCGATGATTATGTAGCGAATATCATCAATGCTCAGCTTCTATTTTTAGAATCAGTCGATTCCAAAAAAGACATTCAAATCTACCTGAATTCACCGGGAGGATCTGTTTATGCCGGACTTGGAATTTATGATACCATGCAATACATCAATCCGGATGTAGCAACGATCTGCACCGGTATGGCTGCCTCTATGGGTGCTGTATTGATGTGTGCAGGTGCTGAAGGAAAACGTTCAGCGTTGAAACATGCGCGTGTGATGATCCACCAACCATTGGGAGGTGCACAAGGTCAGGCTTCAGACATCGAGATCACTGCACGTGAGATCCAGAAGTTGAAAAAGGAACTGTACGATATCATTGCGAATCACTCCAAGCAGACTTATGACAAAGTTTGGGCGGATTCAGACCGTGATTACTGGATGACTGCTGAAGAAGCGAAGGATTACGGAATGGTAGACGAAGTGCTTATCCGCAACAAGAAATAAATTACTTTTGTAAAATAATTACGGAAGATCCACTTGACATCAGGTGGATTTTCCTTTCTTAAATCGTTATGTCAAAAAAAGAGACGGGTTGTTCATTTTGCGGAAGAAGTCGCAACGAAGTGGGGATGCTTATCGCAGGAATATCAGGACACATTTGTGAATCTTGTATCGAACAAGCGCACACGATCGTGATTGAAGAAGATGATCAGAACAAAAAGAAGAAAACTTCCTCCTCTTTTGTGAATGTGCTTAAACCTGCTGAGATCAAAACGCAGCTGGATGAGTATGTGATCGGACAGGACGATGCCAAGAAAGTGCTATCCGTAGCAGTATACAATCATTACAAGAGACTTAATCAGCCTGCGACAAAAGATGAGGTTGAAATTGAAAAATCAAATGTGATCCTTGTTGGTAGAACCGGAACAGGAAAAACGCTTCTTGCCAAAACGATCGCAAAAATGCTGAATGTACCGTTCTGTATTGCCGACGCAACCGTATTGACAGAGGCAGGATATGTGGGTGAAGATGTAGAAAGTATCTTATCCAGACTTTTACAAGCCGCTGATTACAATGTAGAATCTGCTCAACACGGGATTGTATTCATTGATGAGATCGATAAGATCGCCCGCAAAAGCGACAATCCTTCCATTACAAGAGATGTTTCAGGTGAAGGGGTACAACAGGCCTTATTGAAACTATTGGAAGGCTCCATCGTGAATGTACCACCTCAAGGAGGCCGGAAACACCCTGAACAAAAGATGCTTCAGATCGACACCAAAAATATTCTTTTCGTGTGTGGAGGAGCATTTGACGGCATAGAAAAGATCATTGCCAATCGTGTGAATCGTCAAACCATTGGATTTTCCGGGTCTAACGAGGAACGTATCGACAGTGAAAGTTTGTTGAAGTACATCAATCCAACGGATATTAAAACGTTTGGTCTCATACCTGAATTGATTGGTCGTTTCCCGGTACTCACCTATCTTGAACCACTGGATGCTGCAAGTTTGAGAAGAATTTTGACAGAACCTAAAAACGCATTGGTAAAACAATATGTTCGTCTTTTCGAGATCGACGGTGTAAAATTGAATTTTGACGCTGAAGTGCTGGATTTCATTGTTAAAAAAGCGATTGACTTCAAACTTGGAGCACGCGGTTTGCGTTCAATTTGTGAAGCAATACTCAACGATGCGATGTACGAATTGCCTTCGAAAAATGAGTCCGAATTCCGATTGAACTTGTCTTACGCCGAAGCGCAATTCTCCAAATCCAAAATTGCTAAGCTGAAAGTGGCCTGAGGTTACTCAAAGGCGCAGACCTAGAAGACAGATATCATCTGTTTGTTCCTGATCCCCTTTCCAAACATTGAACTCTCCTTGCAGTAGTTCAAATTGCTCGTTCAATGGTAATTTGAAGTGATCTGCGAAGAACTGATGTAGTCGGTTCGCACTAAACTTCTTGATCTTTTCTCCCCCTAATTGATTCTGGAAACCATCTGAACCAAGATAGAGTACTTCCCCCGCTTCAAACGGAGTTATCTGAACATTAAAATCGCGATTCTCAGCAAACTGCCACCCACCAATCGGAAAATTATTTCCTTTCTGAATGAGCATACTCCCATCATTTTTCAAAAGAGCCATACGCCTGTTTGCGCTCGAAAAATAGATCTCATTCATGCGTCGATTAATACAAACAATGGAGATGTCGATCCATTCTGTGTTATACAAATGGTCTTTTTTCTCGTGGAAACTTTCTATAAAACGCTTATCCAGTTCCTTCAGAATCTCAGAAGTATTGATCAACCCTTTGTTCATCACAAGGTATTCAAGTGAGTTGAGCACAAACAAAGACAACATGGCAGCAGGCACACCATGCCCTGTACAATCGCCCACAGCAATGAACTCAAAAATATCGCGCTTAGCAGTCCAGTAGAAATCTCCTGAAACATGCTCTAACGGCTTGTATATCAATGAATGATCAGAAGATATGCGATCGAGATGCCGTTTTTTAGGTAATAATGACTTTTGTATGATCGCAGCGTACTTCAGGTTGTCAACCCACTTTTCGCGTTCGAGTTCAAATTGATCCGGGGTCATAATCGAGTAATTGTCTTACAAAACTCGCCATTTATTTGATTAATCAATCCAAATAAATTCAAGATAATTGATCCCTTAAAGAAAATTTAATTTCCAAAACTTAATGGATCTTAAACCTGCAATACTTGATTACACTTCCCTTCGCCGTAAACAATTGCTCGTAATGCGTTTTGATGTGAAAGATCTCGCGGGTTTGAACATCGATCGTCTCAGGTAGACTTCCGTAAAGATCCCAAGTTAATTCGAGACAATCATAGTTCTGTTCCTTGATTTGCTCCTCGGTATATTCAAAAAGGATATCGGAATCCGTTTTCATATGAACAACACCTCCAGCCTTGAGAATTCTTCGATATCGGTCAATAAAGATGGGAGAAGAGAGTCTTTTTCGTGGTTTCTTTGGTTGAGGATCTGAAAATGTGAGCCAGATCTCATCCACCTCGTTCTCGGCAAAATAATCACAAATGAAATCGATCCTGGTTCGGAGAAATGCCACATTAGTCATTTTCGTTTCAAGCGCTTCCTTTGCTCCGATAAACATGCGTGCTCCTTTAATATCAACACCGATAAAATTCTTTTCGGGAAAATGCTTGGCTAATCCAACAGAATACTCTCCTTTTCCACAACCCAATTCCAGTACAATGGGACCGTCATTTTTAAAATACTGTTCCCTCCACTTGCCTTTCATGGCAAACTCATGGTTTACAGCTGGCTGAAACACATTGTCAAACTCCTGCATTAAAGCAAATCGGCGTAATTTATCTT
>CAIYQV010000469.1 GCA_903928365.1 uncultured Flavobacteriia bacterium | reverse complement strand
GGCAAAGAAGTAAGTTGTTGCCAACCATCAATATTATCGTATCGAAGAATATTGTACGTCGCGTAACTGAATCCTTCATAATTATCCCAGATCAAGTTGACTTCACCGCTGATACCCACATTTTGAGTAAGGTGTATGGTTTTATGGTGGCTGCTCAGATCTGATTCTGTTCCGCAAAGATCCACTGCTGCGACCTTATATCGGTAAGACTGCACAGCAGGATTAGACACCGTATCAATGAAAATACTCAGGCTATCATAAGGAACTCTTCCAATATTGTAATATAATCCAGCCTCACTACTTTCTCGATAGATGTTGTAATAGGTAATATTGGATGCCGATGACTTCTCCCAAGCTACTTTATTATTCTGAGAGGTAGTTACTGTTACCACACATACAGGATCAGTAATTGGTGACTCATAAGTTATCTCAAAGAGTTCTGTACTGAAACAACCTGTTGAGTCATATAATTTAACATAGTACTGTCCCGGTGACAAACCTTCTACATCTTCCGTCGTCTGGGTATTCGACCACACATAAGTGTATGGTGCAGTTCCTCCAAATGGAGAGATATAGATGCCACTTCCACCTATCCCACATCCTGCCTGTATGATCGAATCCACCAAAATGGATGGCGCAGGAGACTCACTAATTGCAACAGAACCTTGAGTCAAACAACTGTTATTATCTATGACTGTAACGGAATAAACGCCTCCAGCCAAACCGGTTGCTGTTTCACTTGTCTGACTGTTCGACCACATATATAAATAAGGCCCTGTGGTACCCGTTACTACTGCTGTTGCTGTACCACTTGCATAACTACACACTGCAGCCGAAGTTGCAAATTCTATGGTCACCTCATCTGGTTGAGTTACCTGAACAGATGCAACCGAGACACATCCTTGTCCATTGGTTGCAACCACCTCATATGGTCCGGCAACCAATCCACTGATATCCTGAGACGTTTCACCATTTGACCATTCGTAAGTGATCCCGGAAGTATTTCCAATAGGCGTAATATCAATGGCACCATTATCTTCACCAAAACAACTAACCGAAACAACGTTACTCACGGCAATCGTAGGCGCCTCTTCATCTGAAACTGTTGCAATAGCAAAACTTGTACATCCTTTACTGTCTGTGACATTCACTACATAAATTCCTGCAGGAATATCCGTTGCCACATTGGACGTCTCGCCATTTGACCATGTGTAGGTGTATGGCGCGTTTGGCCCAACCACATAAGCGATAGCAGTACCATTCGATTGTAAACAATTCGCGTCGATTGAATTCGTAACGATGTTCATCTCGGAATCCGGGATAAGGATTGTTTTTGAAACCAACATGGTATCACCGCAATTATTTTTGGCAATCATTCGAACATCATAAGTGCCCGGGCTATTGTAAGAGTGATACACCGGCTCGAGCGTCGTGCTCGAATATTGAAAACCGGAACCGTCTCCAAAATCCCAATAGAAATCGCTTCCTCCAAAACCTTTAAAGATCACCTCTTCATTCAGACACACGTACTCATCTCCTTCCATAAAAAATCCTGCCTCCTCAATCGCCGATCCCGGATCAATATTCAAAGTGATAGTTTGTGTGCTGGACATTCCACATGCATTGGTAATTGTTGCCGTGGTATTATAGGTGCCTGCATTGGCGTAGTTATATGTTCCATAATGATACACCATTGTAAACCCTTCCTCGTTCACGGCGATACTGTCTGTGATTGGAATTTCATCTCCGTTATCAAGATTCCAAGTAATCGTATTGGAAGAAGAATACGGTCTGGCAACCAACAACACCTCATCTCCAGGACAATAGGTGCTCTGTGGACTCATGATCATTACATTAGGTGCAACAGAAGTTCCCGCATTCACTTGCGCAGTTAACGTTGTATCATTGCCGCAACCATTTGTAATTGTAACTTGTACCGTATACAATCCCGCCGCACTGTACGTGTGGTTTCCTTGTGGTTCAGAGGAAGTAGAACCATCCCCAAAGTTCCAAACAATTGACCCGGATTGTGCATACATTGAGGGATTGGTAATCCTGTAATAAAAAGGTTCCCCTACGCATGTTTCAGACGGAATCTGATCGATACTTGCATTCGTAACGGGCAGGTTCGTGACAATTGAAACTTGTGTACTGGTAGTAGCCAGATTGCCACAACCATCCGTTACTTTTAGAACAACATTATACTGTCCTGGTGCGGCATACATGTGTACAGGATTATGAATGGTACTTGTCGAACCGTCGCCAAATTGCCACAAATAGCTTTGAGCTTGTGATGCCGAGAAATGAAGTGGTGTTGACGGACAATACACATTGAAATCTCCATTGAATTCGGAAATCGAAATAGTTGGTGTACCGATAAAATATGGCATTTGTGTTACAACAACCGATTGTGATTGGGCTGTTGCTGAATTACCACATGTGTTTTGGATCGTAATCGTCGGGTTATACGTCCCCATAGAGGTATATACATGGGAGAACATTAATCCAGAGGTGCCATCACCATAATTGATCAGGTAATTCGCGTTTTGACCAAGAGGCGCATTGAACATAACTTCTGTTCCTGGACACACCCCATTTTGAAAATAGTAATCCAAATTGAGCTGCGCTGTAGCTGGAAGATTGTTAAGAACATGGATGATTGTATCAAAAACATTGACCCCGCAATCCGAGTAGACTGTCATTGTAACCGTATAATCGCCTAAATTGGCATACGTGTGAGAAGAGTTGTAGGTTGACGTATAAACACTATCCGTCGACCCGTCCCCAAAATCCAAAACATAAGAAACATGATTCGCATTCACTTGTGATTCAAAATTTGAATTGTTCCAGAATTGCACTGTTTCACCAGGACATATTGAATCATTCGAGTTGCCAATATTTGGATATGCCCCTATTGCGCTGATGTACTTATATGCACTTGATAAATAGTATCCATTCGCATCATAGGTATATAAGTTAACTGTATAATTACCTTGGAAAGGAAGCACAAATGTTGGCTCATGTGTGTAAAAATTCAAATTGATCCCAGGCCCATTTACACTCCAGTTATATGAATGTGCGCAGGAAGATAAATTTAACGGTGTAATTGGTGTACCGGGACAAACAAAATCTGGCACCATAAAATCCGTAACTGTATTCGTCGCACCTCCTTGTCCTGTAAGTAACACATTCATTTCTAACGAAACACTGTCCGAATAAGAATCTGTATCAAAAGCCACCACAGAAACACTATTCAGTGGTAAATATGGCGTTAGATCGAATGTTCCGTTAGCACAGACCCCTGTTGCTACCTGTGAACCATTCACGATGATCTTAATGTTGGATGACGTACAAGAACCTGTGTTAAACCAGTAATTAACTGTGGCTGCTGTTATTGGCTCGCCAGTACAGGAAAAATGAGTAATTGTGGCAGCAACTTGGTTTACATCGTAACCGGTAGCCGCAGCATTTACTAAACAATTACATGCCCATGAGTTTGCAGATGAAAGCAAAAGAGCATAGAAGGAAAGTAGGCGAAGTGTTTTCATGAAAACAGTATTTATTAGGCTGAACAAATTTAGGGTAATTCGTTGAAAAATAACATGATTGTTATCATCAAAAAAACAAAAAAGGGGCTGTTCGCCCCTTTCCTATTTCCAAGTTATGATAACTTAACCCTTTTGATTTTCGTCCTGTCCAGAACCGGCTCACGCCGCTTCTACCCAGAACACATTTGACTCCCGTCGGATTTTCGTCCTGTCCAGAACCGGCTTACGCCGCTTCTACCCAGAACACATCTCACACGAATCTGGATTGTCCAGAGAGCATGCGATAGCTGCTTGCTGTTCTTCAACCGTTTTTGCTTCTGGCTCGGCAACAACCGCTTTATCCACTGTGAACTTGATCGCATTGGTTGCAGCCTTCGTTCTTAGGTAGTACATTCCTGTTTTCAATCCTTTCTCCCAACCATAGAAATGCATAGATGTTAACTTACCGAAGTTTGCATTCTCCATGAAGATGTTCAAAGACTGAGACTGGCAAATGTATGCCCCACGGTCAGCTGCCTGATCGATGATCGCTTTTTGAGAGATCTCCCATGCCGTTTTGTAAAGATCTTTCAAACGTTGTGGAATCTCGTTGATATTTTGGATCGAACCATTCGCAGCCATGATCTTCTGACGCATTTCTTTATTCCAGATACCTTCTTTCACAAGGTCTTTTAGCAAGTGCTTATTCACAATGATAAACTCGCCAGAAAGAACACGACGTGTATAGATGTTAGAAGTGTATGGTTCGAAACACTCATTGTTCCCAAGAATCTGTGCCGTAGAAGCAGTTGGCATTGGAGCAAGCAACAAGGAATTGCGTACACCATGCTGTTTAACTTCGTCTTTCAAGACATTCCACTCCCAACGATCTGTAGGAGTTACACCCCACATGTCGAACTGGAATTGACCTTTAGACACAGGCGATCCTGCAAATGTTTCGTATGGTCCATCTACCTTCGCCAAATCTTTAGATGCGGTCATCGAAGCATAATAGATCGTTTCGAAAACCTCTCTGTTCAATGCGCGCGCCTCATCAGATTCGAACGGATATCCCAACATAATGAAGGCATCCGCCAACCCTTGAACACCCAAACCAATCGGACGGTGACGCAAGTTGGAGTTTTTAGCTTCTTCAATTGGATAGTAGTTCTCGTCGATGATGCGATTCAGGTTGATCGTTGCCTGATACGTCACCTCAAACAACTTGTTATGATCAAATGTCCCTTCTTCCGTAACAAACTTAGGAAGTGCAAGCGAGGCCAAGTTACATACAGCTACCTCATCCGGAGCTGTGTACTCAATGATTTCTGTACACAAGTTCGAAGACTTGATCGTTCCAAGATTCTGCTGATTCGACTTAGCATTCGCAGCATCTTTATACAACATATAAGGCGTACCTGTTTCGATCTGGGACTCGAGAATCTTAAACCAAAGGTCTTGTGCTTTGATAGTCTTTCTACCTTTCCCTTCACTTTCATATTTTGTATACAATTCTTCGAAGGCAGCACTGTGTGTATCAGAAAGTCCCGGACATTCGTGTGGACACATTAAGGTCCAATCTCCATTGTCTTTCACTCTCTTCATGAAAAGATCCGGAATCCAAAGGGCAAAGAACAAATCTCTTGCACGTGCTTCTTCTTTACCATGGTTCTTTTTAAGATCCAAAAAGTCGAATACATCTGCGTGCCATGGCTCAATGTACATGGCAAATGAACCTTTACGTTTTCCACCACCTTGATCTACATAACGAGCAGTATCATTGAATACACGCAACATTGGAACAATTCCGTTGGATGTACCATTCGTACCCTTGATGTAAGATCCAGTTGCACGGATATCATGGATAGAAAGTCCGATACCACCTGCTGACTGAGAAATTTGAGCACAAGACTTCAGTGTATCATAAATACCGCTAATGCTATCTTCCTTCATGGTCAACAAGAAGCAAGAAGACATCTGTGGTTTCGGCGTACCTGAATTAAAAAGTGTTGGAGTGGCATGAGTAAACCATCCTTCTGACATCAAATTATAGGTCTTGATCGCAGACTGAATATCATTCTTGTGGATACCAACCGCAACTCGCATCAACATCTGTTGTGGACGCTCAGCGATCAACCCGTTCAATTTCATCAGGTAAGAGCGCGTCAACGTTTTGAATCCAAAGTAATCGTAACGGAAATCACGATCATAGATAATACTTGAATCCAACACATCCTTGTTGTTCATTACTACCTGATACACATCATCAGCAATCAAAGAGGCATTCTCATTGGTTTTTGGATCCAAATACGTATACATATCATGAATCACCTCAGAGAAGGTCTTTTTAGTTTCCTTGTGCAAATTGGAAACGGCAATTCTGGAAGCTAAAAGCGCATAGTCCGGATGATCGATCGTTTTCGCAGCAGCAACTTCTGCAGCAAGGTTATCCAGGTCTGTAGTGGACACCCCGTCATAGATCCCTTCGATCACCTTCATGGCAACAGCCTCCGGTGAAACCAATGGATCCAAACCATAACACATCTTCACGATGCGCGCGGTAATTTTATCAAATTTTACCGCTTCTTTTCTTCCGTCTCTTTTAACAACGTACATCTTGTTTTTTAGTTTTTCAGTTAGTAATCAGGTTATTTTTAGAATTCTTCGTCTGTAGTGAAGGTGAGGTTTTCTTTTCCTCCGGCCAAAACTCCGGCTTTCTGGTATTCCCCAACGCGTTTTTCGAAAAAGTTCGTTTTTCCTTCAATGGAGATCATATCCATGAAATCGAACGGGTTGGTCACATTGTAGATCTTCTCATTCCCAAGTTCTACTAATAATCGATCCGCAACGAATTCGATGTACTGTGCCATCAACTCACTGTTCATTCCGATCAATTTTACAGGCAGGGCCTCAAGAATGAATTCTTTTTCGATCTCCACCGCTTCCGCGATAATATCGCGCACCTGCTCCTTAGTAAGCTTGTTCACCAAATGGTTATTGTAAAGCAAACACGCAAAGTCACAATGCAGACCCTCGTCGCGCGAGATCAATTCATTGGAGAAGGAAAGACCTGGCATCAAGCCTCTTTTCTTCAACCAATAGATGGAGCAGAAAGAACCGGAGAAGAAAATCCCTTCTACTGCTGCAAATGCTACCAATCGCTCTGCAAACGAACCTTTTTCAATCCAACGCAACGCCCAGTCTGCTTTTCTACGCACACAATCAAGGGTATCTATCGCATTGAACAAATGATTTTTATCAGCTGTATCTTTGATATACGTGTCGATCAAAAGAGAATAGGTTTCAGAGTGGATGTTCTCGATAGTTATCTGAAAACCATAGAAGAACTTTGCCTCTGTGTACTGTACTTCAGACAAGAAGTTCTCCGCAAGATTCTCATTTACAATGCCATCTGATGCAGCAAAGAATGCAAGAACATGCTTAATAAAATGACGCTCATCATCATTGAGTTTATGTTCCCAATCAATTAGATCCGGAGAAAGGTCAATCTCTTCTGCTGTCCAAAAGCTAGCCTCAGCCTTTTTGTAAAAAGACCAGATGTCATCATGCTGGATCGGAAAGAGCACGAATCTGCTTTTGTTTTCCTCTAAAATTGGTTCTACACTTGCCATTTTTTTCCTTGCGTTAAGTACGTATTTTTTCTGCACGGCTATTTCACATAACCGCGGGTTTCATTTCATAAAGTTTTTGTTTCCTCGTTTTGAAATCGGGGGGAGTAATCCTTGTGATCTCCGTTGTTGAGGCATACAAAATTTGTCAAAAAACTTTCCCTGCGCAATTAAAGAAATTCACAATCATTTAATGTTTTCAACACATTAGACCGCTAACCCTTTAAAAACAAAACAAAGCGACTTTTTCAACACACATCTGAAAGATATTCACAGACTATAAAGTGGGTTTTGTCGATTTTTTTTGTGCATTCAGCAAGCCTTTGAAACAAAAGTAGTTTAGACTGCTGAATCATAAAATTACCTTAAAGCAAATGCGAAGTCAAGGTAATTTTTTCGTTATTTTAAACATCTCTATGTGAATTGGTGAGGTATGTCAATTATAAGTGCTTTTTCGACTCGTTTTCGACTAACTTTTTGGGAGAAAAGCAAGCAAGATCTCCTTCATTTGCTTTTCCCCTCCAAATGCATTGTCTGTTCGGAAGAATGGCCTTCTAACGAACCTATCTGCTCATTTTGCAAATCAGAACTTCACTATACCGGATTTGAAAAGTATTCTGAACCTACCGAGCTTGACAAGCTCTTTTGGGGGAGGGTTACGGTGGAAGGTACATTTGCCTTGCTTTACTTTTATAAGAACTCTTCCACTCAGAAAATATTACACTCGCTGAAATATGGAAACAAACCCGAAACCGGAAGAATACTCGGAAAAGAGATCGGGAAGCACGTTAAGGACCTTGCGTTCATTGAAGATGCAGATGCTATTGTCCCTGTACCCCTCCATCCTAAAAAACAGTTCGTAAGAGGTTATAACCAAAGCACACAACTTGCCGAAGGTATTTCTGAAATTACAGGTATTCCAATCGCACATCATTTTGTGGCAAAACTGCAACATACCGCAAGTCAAACCAGACAAGGCAGATTTTCACGCTGGGAAAATGTTACCGGTAATTTCCGGGTAAAAAAAACAACCTCATCCTACAAACACATACTCATCATCGATGACGTTGTCACGACTGGAGCCACCCTGGAAGCCATGATCCGAAGTATTCAAACCGTTTATCCTGATCTGCGAATAAGTATTATTAGTTTAGCGATCGCAAAATGAGTTCTTCCAAACATTACCTTATTGTTGGCGCCGGTCTGGCTGGGATCTCACTTGCCTGGCATCTTCGAAAAAGAGGACACCGCTTAACACTGATCGATAACGGTAAGAATAAAAGTTCTGTAATCGCTGCCGGAATGATCAACCCGATTGTTTTCAGAAGAATGACGAAATCATGGCGCGCCGATGAGTTTATTCCCTATGCTTATGCTTTTTACAAGGAACTGGAAGCCGAACTTGGTGTCAACTTTTTCCACCCGATAACCATCCGTAGGATCTTTTCGTCGGAACAAGAACGCGGTTTCTGGGAAGAACGACAAAACGACTCTGAATTCGAACAATACATTACACCTATTACAGCAGATGACACTCACTACCTTGGGGGACATAATCCTTACGGCACAGGAAGAGTGAAGAATGCATCTTATATTGAAACTCAAAACTTCATTCACAACGTAAGAAACTTTTTTACCCAAAACTGCACCGTTCTTTCAGAGTCCTTCGAGCACAGCGCCTTTGATCCTAAACGACCAAACTACAGAGGTGTTTCATACGATGGAGTAGTATTTTGTGAGGGATTTTGTGCGCCTGAGAACCCACTATTCAATCATCTTCCTGTTCAACAGACCAAAGGAGAAACCATCACTATTTATTGCCCTGATTTAAAAACCAATGAATCACTCAACCGCAAGTGCTTCATACTTCCTTTAGGAAAAGACCTATATCGGATTGGCGCCACCTATGTCTGGAACACACCAACGGATGAGCTAACCTCGGCAGCCAAAGAAGAACTCAGTGAGAAATTCAGGGTGATCAGTGATCTTCCTTTCGAAATGGTCGATCAAAAAGCAGGAATCCGTCCTACTACACCTGATAGAAGACCACTCATCGGGGAACACGCAGATTATTCCAACATATATATTTTCAATGGATTGGGAACCAAAGGATACATGAGCGCGCCTCTGCTTTCAAAAGAATTATGCGACCACATTTTGAATGGTAGCTCCTTATCGGAGGAGGTTCTGATCACACGTTTTAAAAAACGTTAAGGAGCTTATTTTCCCTGGTACATTTTGTATTTTTGCAACACTAAATAAAAACTTCATGTACCCACCAGAATTAGTACAACCAATGAAAGCTGATCTTACGAATGTAGGATTCCAGCAACTTTCCACACCTGAGCAAGTGGATCAACTGATCGAAACAACCAATGGGACCTTGTTAATGGTAGTCAATTCCGTATGCGGATGTGCTGCGGGGAATATGAGACCAGGGGTTAAATTATCACTTAATGGCGATAAAAAACCTGCAACACTTGCAACTGTTTTTGCAGGTGTTGATACGGAAGCGACAGCTCAGGCAAGAAAATACTTTCTTCCTTATCCTCCATCTTCTCCTTCCATAGCACTTTTTAAAGATGGCAAACTGGTTCACTTTCTTGAAAGGCACCATATCGAAGGCGGAACAGCACAAATGATTGCTGAGAATCTATCAGAAGCTTACGACGAATTTTGTTAATAGAACGCATCCTCCGGGATGCGTTTTTTGTTAGTTTCCACCACCTCTCAATAAACTAACATGTCCTACAAACTCCTCTATTTCATAATCGTAGGTATGGCCTACTTTCAATTTCCAGGTATACACACCATCCTGACATTTATGATCCCGATACGTACCATCCCAACCCTCGCCCACGGTTTGTGATTCAAAAATGAGCTCTCCCCATCTGTTAAAAATGAGAAACTCATATCCCTGATTGCTGTAAGCCCCAGAAATTACGGGGTAGAACGTATTATTGAATCCATCACCATCCGGAGTAAATGCGTT
>CAIYQV010000468.1 GCA_903928365.1 uncultured Flavobacteriia bacterium | reverse complement strand
GAACGGTACCGTCAATGTTGATATCTCCTTTGATATAGAAATCACCTGCATAACCATCTACCAGTGAATCCCAGTAATTGGATTGATGAAACGTTAATCGGATCTCGTGAATGGTCGGAAAGTTATCAAAAGCATCTCCCGGTTGTTGGCCGAAAAGGTAAAGGTTGATGAACAGAATACAGAACGAACAGAGTAAGCGTTTCATGACGGTTAATTTAATCTAAGTTAACAATTATTCGAAATTCTGCATCTGTTGCAGTATCTCTACGAATGGCAGGTCGGCTGCGGCCCAGTCCAGGGTGTGAAGTTGATCGACGGAAAGCCATTGTAAGGAAATATGTTCTTTTAGAACAGGTTCATGTTGATCATCCCCGCAAAGAAAACCTTGAAGTGAAACAGAGAGGTTGGGGTAGAAGTGGACAAATGTTCCAAGGTCTCCAAAGATTTCAATTTCCAGCTCTAATTCTTCTTTGAGTTCACGCTTTAGTGCTTCTTCGGCTGTTTCATTAAAATTGACCTTGCCTCCTGGAAACTCGAATTTATGGGAAGTATAGGGGTATTTTGTCTTGCCTTTTTGAACACACAGGATCTTTCCGTTTTTCAGGATCACTCCTGCAACTACTTTGATCGGTTCTGCCATCACTTAATCCAAAAGATCTTCCGCGTCAGAAAGAGTCAGTTTGTCCTCTTCAGGCAAAAGTAGGAGCGGTTCCACTTTGGAATAATCGCGGATCACCTTCACTGTGATGAGTGCCAAAGGAATAGAGATAATGTTAACAAACAGATTCATCTGTGTATTGAATACCATTTCTCCTATATCGTTCGCCTCACGGGAACTTCTGAAAATAAACTGACCCAACAGGTTGTTGACAATCCAAAGCGTCCACCAGATGCCTACGTACGCAGTAGGTAAGGTGATGCGTTCAGTTCCCGAACGCTTCGAGATAAGAATTTCTGTTTCCTCATAAAGTTCCTTCATGATCTGGTATGGGCGGAAAAGATTTAGAATCGGAACGAACCAGGCACCCGCTGCCCAACCTTCACCATAAGAAAGTACTCTGGCCACCTGATGAAGATTGAAATACGCCCTTCGGAACCAGCGAATGAAAAACACGGCGGAGGTAATGTATGCCCCCAAATAGATCAGAGCAAGAATCGAAACACGCAGGTCATTTGCAGTAGCTTCACTGACGGAAACGGTTATTCCAGACTGAAACCGTTGAAGCAGCTGTAATTGAAAATAATCTGAAATACAATCGATTAGTTCGATTCCCATGACGATGTAGATCAGGATGATTGCGGTCTTAGCGCGTTCCTGGTTTGGACGTAGTTTTTGCATTTTCTTTTTTTGGTTTTTTCGTTTTTCTGAAATTGGGACTCACCTGGTCTTCCATTTTTCGTAGCTCTGACGCGACCGATGAACTGTTTAAGCGCAAGAATTCTTTCAGGATAAATTGGTAATACTGTTCCTTGTCGTTTAGAAATTCTGTCAGTTCGAAGTCTGCATCATCGCGATTCAGGACGATGAGGTTGATGAAGTCTTCAGCTATGGCCAATCGCATTGAATGCATTAGAATGTCATTGTATTTCTCAATGAGCTCGGAAATTTTATGTTGCTGAGCAGGGGTCATGACGGTTTGTCAAAGGTAGGATTTACCTGAAAG
>CAIYQV010000467.1 GCA_903928365.1 uncultured Flavobacteriia bacterium | reverse complement strand
TGATTTAAAGGGTTTTAAGTGCTTTTGTGTTTGTTTGAGAAACACTACTAGCGGTCTGGACGGGACTCGAACCCGCGACCCCATGCGTGACAGGCATGTATTCTAACCAACTGAACTACCAAACCAATTTTCTTATTCTTGCGAATTTTAGCAACAGCTAAACTTAGAAATTGTGTAATGCTTTTCGTTAAAAGCGGTTACAAAAGTATAACAAAATTTAGTTTCTCCAAAGAAATCATAAAAAATCTTTGAAGTGATGTGTTAGTATTTGGTGATTGTAAATACAGTTGTTCGCACATTACCTTGAAGTTGAAGAAAATAATTGCCTTTTTCCTCCGGGATGGTTATCCTGGTTATTCCACTTGCATCCAGTGAAGTATGAAGTATACTTCTACCGGAAACATCTAAGAGTTCGATGTAACGAAATTCATTTGGATGAATGCATTTTACCAGAATGTCTGAATCTGTTGGATTGGGAAAGATGCTTACACGTGCATCATCGGAATTTTTGATGCTGAGTTGATCACTAAATAATCGGTTTCCATTTTCATCCAATTTGGATAAACGGTAATACATCATTTCAGCCAATGGAAGTGAGTCCAGATAGGAGTAATCGTTGTACTCCAAATCTTGAACAGTTACAGGGATCATTTGCAATAATTGCCAAGTTGTTGCGTCTGTTGAGCGCTCAAGTAAATACATTTCCTGGAAAGATTCAGAGGCACTTCGCCATTCAAGGTAGTTGAAGGCATCCTGTGCTTCACCGTCAAAAGATATGAAAGTGGTAGGCAATCCGGTGTTGGCTATCAGACAGACCTGCGTTGCCTGAGGACAGTTTTCCGCTGAGGGAACTCCTTGATCCGAACCCGATGAACAGTAGTACAGAGCGGTTGCCCAGTTACCGAAATTTTTGATATTTCCATTCGTGACATTCACTGCCCCATTCCCCAAAAAACTGGCGCCTGATTGATTGGTAATATTCCCCTTTTGAAGCTCCATGCAGCAAGTGGCGCATAGCTGAACAGTACCTTCATTTTTTAGATTTCCCAAAAGAGATTGGTAATAGGCTCCATTCGTTAATTGAAAGGTTGCTCCTGGATAGATGCTAAAATTTCCGTTAATCTGATGGATAGCGGCATGATCTAATATTAACGAACCGTAATTATCAAGATTGAGATTCACAAAAAGGGAAGCGTTTTGAATGGAAAATAATCCGCCTGATCCAACATTAAGAGATCTGACGGTGACAGCGCCATAAGCGAGCACAACAGAATTGTTTACGAAAATATCTGAGACTGTTGAATTAATGGAGCCACTTGGATTTACCCGAATTCTTCCTGAAGAAGAACTGTTGACTGTGCCGGTTAGTGAAACGGAATGATTTACGGTAATCGTATCTGTGGTGATGGTGTATCCTGGAAAACAACCGCATGGTGTCGAATTATTCAGCGACCACACAGTGGTCGTATTATTCCAGTTTCCTGTGGTTAGGGTGTAATATTTTTTTGCTTGTGAAAATAAACTGATTACAAGTCCGAAAGACAGTGTGAGAAGGAGTTTCATACGTTTGTTGTTTGTGTTTGTAAGACACGAAACTACTTCAGCAATGTCCCTTTTATGAATAACATTCAGTTAACTCACATGGTTGTTCAATCGGCAGCATTGACTCTTATATCAGAGGTGTGAAAAGAAGGGAGCTCACATCGCTCGTTGGCTGGGTTGATTTCCCAAAACATACATGAATCGCAGGTGAGAGCTAATGCCTCCGACAAAGGTTGTTTGAGATGGCTTAATGCCGTGTTTTTCCAGAATGTTGTATATGATTTTACTGATCTCCGGATAATACAAATGAGGTGTTTGAGGGAAGAGATGATGAGCAATGTGATTATTGAAACCGCCAAAAATAAAATTAGCCGTCCTGCTGAATGGATAGAAATCATTTGAGCTGGTTATTTGATTCTTTACCCAGCTCATTTGTATAACAAGATCTTCATTGCTGGATGGGTAGGAGGTCTCTTCTACATGATGGGTGATCAGAAAGGTGAAAGCCAGGAAAAGTGATTGGATCAGATGCAGGCAAAGAAATGCAGTCAGTATGATCCAGGTAGATTGTTCTGAAAATGAAATCGGAATGACTAGCATATAGGCGAGATAAAGTAATTTGCCTGCCCAGAAACTCAAATGATGTTTCCAGCTTTTAGATTTACCCGAAAAAAGGACAATAGGGTCTTTGACGAAGATCCAGAAAAGCGAATAAAACGCATAAATAAATGTAGCATAGAAGTGCTGGAAACGATGTATTGGTAAATGAGGACTACTTGGACACATGCGAAAAATCCATAATATTTGAAGGTCCGGGTCAATCTGATCAACGTTAGGAGCAATATGATGTGCTTGAATGTGTCTTTCTTTCCAGGCATAACCATGTGCACCCATTAACGAATAGATCACATTGAAAAAGAAATTGTTCAGTTTTCTGGATTGAAAGACAGTGTCGTGTGCCAGGTCATGTGAAAAGTTGAACGCGAATAGGAGTGAAGCAATTCCAAACAGCAGATAACTTAAGAGGGCATAAGCGGATAAAGAAAAATAGAAGATTCCGGCATAGCCAATTGAAATTACCGATGAAAAAAGAATGAATTTCATTAAAAGTACCCTTTGGACCCATTGGGCATTAAATTCTATTTTCTCCTGGACTTGGCTAACGATTTCTTGCAACAGTTCCTCGTCACCGGCAATATGAATAGGTTTATTTTTCAAAGGTCACCGGGGTAAAGGAGTGTTCTGATCCCATTCGTTTTAAAAACCGGAAATGGCCTTTCAGTGATTGATAATAGGGCATTTCAATATATGTGAGGCCATGTTT
>CAIYQV010000466.1 GCA_903928365.1 uncultured Flavobacteriia bacterium | reverse complement strand
TCATGATCATGTCATCCGAGAATTCGAACGCATCAACATTGATCATTACTTTGTCATGGGAGGAGAGTTAGAAGAAATCGAATGGCGCACGTATGCGCCATATCAATTCTACCTTAAAGTTCAGCAACTTGTCCAGAAGCGCATCGAATAATTTCAGCAATTAATTCAATATCTGCACCTTTGCGGAAGTTGTATTGTTATTGACAAGTAAATGTACCACATACATTCCAGCCTTCAGGTCTGATGGAAGTTGCACCTTGTGTGTATTTTTTCCGACAAGTGCAGAACCAATTTCATTTTTCAATACACTTCTTCCATTGATATCCACGAAATTCATGGTCATTTCTCCGGAAAATAATGACGAAAAACTAAGTATGACAGTTCTATTCGTTGCATCATAAGAAACTTTCATTGCAGACAAAGGTGAAGCTTGTTCTTTAATTCCTGCACCACCCTGAGCCGCAACGGTATATTGTGAAAGATAGATCTGATCTCCTGAATCTCCTCCGTTATTGTTCGCTTTATTCGTAGCTACATAAAAAGTAACATCTCCTACATCTGTAGAAGGTGCAGTCCAGGTCCAAGTCCATAAAGGTGTTGCACTTGTATTACTCGTTGAATTATGATTTGCATACTTCTTTGCACTACCATTTATGGAAGTATTGATTCCAGCCGTAAATGATCCTGCCATCAGATCATTCGCATCCAAAGCCGTTGCCTGAAAACCTTTTTTTGCAGGGTTGGAAGACATGGCCAACGAGACAGTGTAACTAGCCCCAGGAATATATTCTGTAACTTGATTTGTTCCATCGGTCACCACGAGGTCGTTCTCACTGCTCCCATCCAGCACATTGCCCGTATGACAAGCTGTACAATTTGACTCATTAGGTGCACCCGTTCTACCTGGAGCGGAACCGCCTCCATTCCTAACTTCATTGGAATGATATTTCGTCAAACTTGTTGAAGTTGCATTCTGCAGCGATAAACCGGTAATCGAAGCAATAAAAAATGGAAAGATGTAGGATTTTTTCATGTTTTGTGATGTTTAGTGATTAATTATTTTGTTTGCCCTGACTTATCCAGCAGGAGAACTGTGAGATCAAAGTATCATTCAATGCCGGACCACCCTGGGGCATGAGTTGTGCTCCATTCGCCGTTAGGGTATTATAGATGTGCGTAGCATGAGTAGCTATACTTGCATGATCAGTTAATGAAGGTGTATTACCCCCGGGACCATGACACGAAATACAATTATTATCGATTATTGGCTTGATCTGAGTAGAAAAATGGATCGTCGTATTGGAAACACAATCTGTAGATACCTGGTCTTTTTTACACGAACCAAAGCCAAACAAAATGGTAGTTCCGAAAACAAATACTAAAGCCTTCTTTTTCATATTAACGAATAAATAATGGTCTGATCGCGTACCAAATGACTACCGGAAAAAAATGCATGGTCATCGCATATGTTGGAAATATCATAGTAAGGTATTCATCAAAATCCAGGGGCAACTTAAACATCATAGGCGATATCAGGCTGGCGAATACTAACAACGCAAATACAAGATTGAAAATGATCTCACCATATTTTGGTACTAGTTTCATGGACAGAAAGTAACCCATCGAAGCCAGGATCGTTCCGAACATACACGCCCCAAATAAATTCATCGCTGAGATAATCTTTGAAAAATCATACATGAATTCATCCTTCAAGACTGTGTAAAACACATAACAAGCAATCCCTGAAAGTAATCCTGCAATTAGTCCGTGTAGCAAGTGTTTTTTAAACATGGTCTTTATTTTTTAGAAACGGGAATGGAATAACTCAAATTCATGATAT
>CAIYQV010000465.1 GCA_903928365.1 uncultured Flavobacteriia bacterium | reverse complement strand
CGAGAAGAAAATTGTGACTTATCCGCGTGTCGATACGACCTATCTTTCTGAAGATATCTACCCGAAAGTCGAAGGAATTCTTCGAAACATGCAGTATTACAAGCGATTCACAGAGCCGCTGTTGCAGCAGCCGATTCCTAAGTCCAAGGCAGTTTTCGATGACAAAAAAGTAACGGATCACCATGCGATCATTCCAACGGGCGTGCAGCCGAGTGGGATTACTCCATCGGAAAACCAGATTTATGACCTGATCGCCAAGCGGTTCATTGCAGTATTCTATCCGGAGTGTAAGGTTTCCAACACGACGGTACTTGGAAAAGTAGACAAGCTGGAGTTCAAAGCCACCGGAAAGCAGATTCTGGAGCCGGGATGGAGAGTGGTTTATGAAGAGTCGAGAACTGAGAACCGAGAGCCGAGAGGGGAGAACAAGGATCAAGGAACAAAGAACAAGGAAGAGGTGGAGGAAAGGGTGCTTCCAAGCTTCACCGAAGGCGAAAAGGGCACGCATGAGCCATTTATTCATAAAGGGAAAACCTCCCCGCCCAAACCTTACACCGAGGCTACCTTACTGAGAGCGATGGAAACCGCAGGGAAGCAGGTGGAGGACGAAGAGATGAGGGACTTAATGAAAGACAATGGCATCGGTCGACCTTCTACACGGGCAAATATTATCGAAACGCTTTTCCGCAGAAGGTACATTGAAAAGAATCGGAAGAATATCCTCGCTACGCAAACGGGAATGGATCTCATTGATACCATCCAGAATGAGTTGTTGAAGAGCCCGGAGCTTACGGGGAACTGGGAACGCAAGCTACGTTTGATAGAGAAAGGCGAGTACCAACCTGAGGTATTCAAACAAGAACTTTACAAGATGGTTCGCGAAGTCACGGATGAGGTGATCTTCAATACACACCGTAAAATCACGGTGGCTTCGGCATCGCTCAGCCACCGTGATGGGTCGCTCAGCCAACATGAGGAACCAAAAAAGGAACGTGCGCCGCGGACACCAAAAGAAAAACCATCTCTGGAAACGTTGGATTGTCCGAAATGCAAAGCAGCAAAGCTCATGAAAGGAAAAGCTGCGGTGGGTTGCTCCAATTTCAAAGAATGCGGCTTCAAGATCCCGTTCGAATTGTTAGGTAAAAAACTCACCGAAGCTCAACTACTAGACCTCATCCAAAAAGGAAAAACCGGCCTCATCAAAGGTTTCCAAATTCCCGGATCATCCGAAAAACGCGATGGAAAACTGGTTATGGATGGCAGCTGGAATGTGGGGTTGGGGTGAATATAATTGTACAATCAATAAGAAAAGAAAATAGAATTTAATATCTTGTGGTAAGAATGATGGTTTATTTAATGCTTCATTATTCTAAATCTTTCTTTATTTAGATATATCGGAACACCTTTTGAACGATTCGCATGGCTATTTTTTATCACTACAGTCCCATAGAAAAGGAACGTTTGTATATAGTTATGGATTTTAAGCTTTTTGAAAATGGTAATTTAAGAGTTGATCTTTGGGAAAGTGGAATTCCATATGGGATGGTCTCTTTTATGTTGGATGAAAGACTTGAAAGAGGAGAGATTGCAGTTTACAACTTCAAGAAACTTATTGGAATTATGGATTCCATGATTGAGGCTGAAATTATTGAACCACCTCATCGTTTTGTAGAATATAATTCACTCAAAATCCCGATATGTAAGTTGCGTATTGATATACCTGAACTTCTTTATTGTCCCGAATTGAAACAAGAAATGAAATATTAACATATGCAAATTGGCACGGTTCGGTTTTAATTATCGTCCGGATTATGAAGGTGCGGACGCTAATTTACTAACCAATTCAATAGGAATATTTGTATTAACTTTTTTTATGCTTACTATTGTTGATGCATCTATCCATTCTAGAATTAAAGGGATTGGGGTGATTTGAATTGCCTCAAATATATTTTTTAAGATCAAAATCTTTGATCAACATAATTGTTTTTAATTTTAGCCATTACCCTTAAAACACAAAAACGTGGAAACTTTTATCTATTCAGGGATGGAATCTGGCACAGTAACAACTACTCGTTCCAGTATATTTAAACCCGTTTCAAATTATCAAGAAATTTTGAATGAATTTGAAAATTGTTATGTACCTGATGATGGGAAACCACAAGGGGATAAATTATTCTGGCTAGCTTCGGAATCTGGCGATGGGATTATTCTTGTTGTAAATGAATGTATTATGTCACACTCTTTTATGGATGATGCCGATCTAGAAGGCATGACAAACTTCATGAAGTCAAATGGAAATTCGGAAACTGCAATTGAATTTATGTCGAAACACGTGGAAGAGTTATATGCCGCTGATTTTATAGAGTTTTTAGCTTTGCCAGGACAAACAATTACCATTCAGATAACTGATCTCGAAGCGGGTAATACTGAATATGAAATGACTACTTAAAGCGCCTAAACAAGCAAAATTCGTTTCGGGAAAAGAAGACATTCCACTCAATAATGAAAAATTTAGAACATTACCATTTGTTTGGATTGCTGAATATTATAAATAATTAAATTAATTAAAATGAGTAAAATTCTTTTTAATGGATTGGAAGAGGGGGGTGTTTACCAAATGAGAACCAGTGAGTTCAAACCAATTCAAAATTTCAATCAAATCCTTCTTGATTTTGATAAAATGTACGAAAGTTATCAAAATGCTCCGTCTTTGTTTACGGTTCATGGTGATGATACAATAAATGTCATTGCAGATACTTTTACGTTAAACGTAAGAATGGATGACATTGACTTTACTGATTTTGATAAGTTAGGTGAAAACATTGAGAAACTTAGACAACAGTTGAATCAATTACAAATTTCATCTGAGAGCACTGAAATAGTGATAAAGATGATTGAAAACGAGGATTTATCAGTTACTAATATAATTCAATACATTGCGCAGCCGGGTCAGTCTATAAATATTGAATGCACAGACACATTGTATGGTAACAATAATTTTGAATTGAATAGTTAGTAAATCTGATTTAAGAAATATGTTTTGATCCTCTTCGTTATAACTTTGATCCTAGGTCGTAAGTCTCGCAAACGCAAACCGCTCTAGCAATTCAGGTAAAGCATATCCATCCAAGCCATTAATCGCAACAACTTTTCCTTTGTCAAGTTGAAGCCAGTGGTCGTGAGTGAGTAGTTCTTCTTCGTAAAATATGGCTTCAATGGACGCTACGACGAGTAGGCATCCGTTTTCCTGGATCAGGTATTCGTTGAGGTACTTGCACAACAACTTCACGGGGCTTCCTTTCACAAAAGGCACCGGACAATCGTTATGGTAAATGGGCTGTAAATTGGTTTGGTCGAATTCGCTGATCTCTTCCGGATAAGCAGCTGAAGTATGATGTGCATCAGCTATCTGTTCTGAAGTAATGTGGTTGATGGAAAAATAACCGTATGACTTGATGTTCTGATACGTGTGTCGGGGCACTGTTGTCGGTCGAAGTGTAAAACTGATTAAAGCGGGATCGCTTCCCAGATGCGTGACACTCGAAAAAACGGCGACATTGGTTTTTCCGTCGTTGGAAATCGTTGCAATGAGTGTAGCCGATTTATAGCCGGTGCAACTGTTGATCAAATTTAGCCGAGGAATTCGGTCCATTTTTTCAATTTCCGGTCGATCTATGCGTCGTAAAGCCATGAATGTTTTTCTTGAAGAACAAGTTCAGCTCAGAAAGGTTTGGGAAAGACGAATCATCTTATGTTCCTTTTCTCATTAACCAGCGTTCTAGCATAAAATCATTAAAAAAACTTAATACCTAAAATACTTATGTATATTTGTTACTTTAGTATAAAATTTCCATTATGTATTCATCAGAACTGATCAAGGGCACGTTGAAAACGATCATTTTAAAGTTGCTCTCGGAGAATGAGCGGAT
>CAIYQV010000464.1 GCA_903928365.1 uncultured Flavobacteriia bacterium | reverse complement strand
CTCGCCCACGGTTTGTGATTCAAAAATGAGCTCTCCCCATCTGTTAAAAATGAGAAACTCATATCCCTGATTGCTGTAAGCCCCAGAAATTACGGGGTAGAACGTATTATTGAATCCATCACCATCCGGAGTAAATGCGTTGGGAACATACACCAGAACCACCGGAATCATCGTTATATTTCTTGAGGTTGAATCGATACAACCAAATTCAGAAACAGCATAGAAGATCACTTCAAAGGTATTGATCTGATCGGGATCATCCGGAATAAACTCGTGATAGGCATTCAGGGTGGTATCGTAGTATGAAACATCGCTGTAATACCAAAAGTAGGATGATGCACCAACAGAGGTATTGATCAAGTTCGTTCCCGGCACCACATTCGTAACCTGGTAATTTTCAGCATAAAACGACGCTATTGGATTCGGCTGGATACAAGCAAAATTAGATGAAGCCACTGAACCTACGCAACCTTCAGGGCTTATAACTGTTAGTTGCACCGCCACACAACCGGACGTATCAAAGGAAACACTAAATGGCCCACACTCATTGAACTGCTGTCCATCAGAGAAGGTCCATGAACAGTAATTCCAGGTTCCCGGAACAGGATCAATGAGAATACTTGAGCCTATACAGCCCTGCACAGGAGGTGGAAGCACTGGTTGTGGTGATGGATTTGCCGTTAATGTAACGGTGTTTGTCCCCACACATCCATTTAGATCTATAGCCGTAACGGTATAAGTTCCTGCTGAGAGACCGGAAGCAATCGAACTGTTTTGGACGGGTGATGTGTTCCACGAATAAGTGTATCCCGGAACTCCACCCGTTGCGGTTGCTGAAACAACGCCGTCTGAATTATACGCACAACTTACTGCTGCTCCAAAATAAAAACTAAGAATCTGGGGATCTACCTCAACCGGTGGTGGTTCCGAAAGAGTGACAGTCTGACTAAATGTACATCCATTTAGGTCCGTGGCTATCCAGGTATACTCTCCTGCCGGAATATTTGTTTGTTCGGTTCCTGAACTGATGACACTTCCATTCTCGTCATACCAAGTATACACGTAAGCAGGAACACCACCGCTCACATTCGCACTTATCGATCCATCCGAAGACTGAAAGCAGCTCACGTTCTGTCCATTGTAATCAGAAGTGATAAAAACGTTTCCATCCAAAGGTGTGGGTTGTTCCAACGTGATGAGTGTATCTATACTGCATCCATTCAAGTCGAGTGCATGAACAAAATAAGTGCCCGATGGAACCCCTGCGGGATCTTCTATCAAAGATATGTTGGCGCCAGTACTATCCATCCAGCTGTACGTATATCCCGGTGTTCCTCCATTGATTGTAAAATCGATCGCTCCATCAGAAAGACCATAACATGAAATGTCAAACCCATTATAGTCCGTCATCGAAACGATATCAATAACCAATGGGGTGGGCTCTGTCACCGTTATGGTTGAAGTATCCAAACAGTTATACTGGTCTGCCACAACAACCTGATATTCCCCCGGCCCCAAGTCACTTAATACAGGATTGGTGCCCAACACCGCACCGGTTGTATCCGTCCAACTATAAGTAAAGCTTGGCGCACCACCTGTAACTTGGAGATCCACCACGCCATCTGCTGCTTGATAGCAAGAAATGTCCTGACCGTTGTAATCACTTGACACGAAGGCCGTAACTTCTAATGGCGCAGATTCTGTCAAGGTTGTATCGAGCGTTATTTGACAGCCATTAATGTCCGTAATCGTCACCGTATATTGGCCGGCAGCTAAACTATCTAAGTCCTCCGCGGTATCACCGGTTGACCAGCTAATATCATATCCGGGGCTTCCACCACTTATAGTGAGGTCTATCGAACCATTGTCGAGACATCCTGCTACATTGTAACCACCTAAATCAGGCACCAAGGCCGAAATAACAAGAACGGCAGGTTCGATCAGCGCAATCGTAGTATCGATCGAACAGCCATTGATATCGGTAACGGTTACATGATACATTCCTGCTGTCAATCCTGTCGGACTAGCCACTGATTCCTGACCCGCAGGAATACTTGCAGCAGGTGTGGATGGATCCGTTGTCCAACTGAATGCATAATTTGGTGAACCACCATTGATCGTGTAATTCAATACGGAGCCATTGGCATCTCCGTTACATTGAATATTGTCTCCACTCACATAAATAAAAGATGTGCCCGATTGTGTTAAAATACTTGGTTCAATTAACGTTAAGGTCGTATCAATCAAACAACCATTTATATCAATAACAGTCACATTGTAGGTTCCTGCTGTCAATCCTGCTGGACTTGGCAGTGATTCTTGTCCTAGAGGGATGCTTGCAGTTGGAGTGGATGGATCCGTTGTCCAGTTGTATACATACACCGGTGAACCACCATTGATCGTATAATTCAATACAGACCCATTGGCATCCCCATGACATTGGATATTATCTCCACTTGGATAGATTAAGGCAGTTCCTGACTGTGTTAAAAGGGTTGGTTGGATCAGTGTAATGGACGTATCAATAGAGCAGCCATTTATATCCGTAACCGTTACATTATAGGTTCCTGCTGTCAATCCTGTTGGACTAGCTACTGATTCTTGTCCTGCGGGGATACTTGCATTTGGTGTGGATGGATCGGTTGTCCAGTTGTATACATACACCGGCGAACCACCATTGATGGTATAATTCAAAATAGATCCATTTGCGTCTCCATTGCACTGAATGTTGTCACCACTTGGGTAGATCTGAGTTGTTCCGGTTTGACTAAGTGCTGCAGGTTGGTCTAAAGTCACAGAAAGTGTTGCGGTACATCCGGTTGCTTCCGTTACGGTAACCGCATAAACCCCTGACGTAATGGAGCTTAAATCCTGTCCATTGTCTTGTCCAACAGGCACAGAAGCAGTTGGTGTAGAAGGATCTGCCGTCCAGGAATAAGCATAAGGCAATGTTCCACCGGTAACGGTAAGATCAACAAAACCATCATTCAATCCAAAGCACGATATATGGTCTCCTGAAGGGTATATAGATTGTGTAGAGGACAATGCCAAAACGTTGTCTTCGGCTACCAGCGTTGCCGCGCCTGAAATCATGCACCCATTTAAATCCTGAACAGTGAGGTTGATGAGTCCTGCGCTTAGCTGTGTCACAGGATTAGGATCATTGAGGTCACCCGTACCATCATTACTCCAGTCAAATACGTAACCGGGAACGCCTCCCGTAACTGTTGCTTCCGCCGTACCATCCGGACTACACCCGGACAAATTGAATCCATTGGAGTACAAAGACAATATGATCGTATCCAAGACCAAAGGTGTTGGTTCAGAAAGGGCAATATTGCCACTAATAGAGCATCCATTGGCATCCGTTACGGTCACTAAGTAATTGCCCACTGTAAGCCCTGACGGATTCTGAACAGAATTCTGACCCGATGGTAAAACAGAACTCGGCGTGACTGGATCTGCTAT
>CAIYQV010000463.1 GCA_903928365.1 uncultured Flavobacteriia bacterium | reverse complement strand
GTGTACTTGCCGATCAATGGTGCATCAATCGAATTTCCATCATAGAGAAAAAGAAAATCCCAGTCGGTCTCCAGATCGAAGGAGGTGAAATTCAAGGTGACGCTGGTCGCATTACTTGGCTCGATCACCCAGATCAGTCGCTCATCATCTGAATAGTTCGCCGTAGTATTTCCGCTGTCATAAAAGGTTCCAGAGGAGGTTGTAATCGATTGAATAGTGGGATTATTATTTATCAGTCGGTAATATTTTTCCCAGTTCCAGTTCAATCCCGGATCTGTGTGGGTTTGATTGGGGTAATGCTGATGTCCCTTTATTTTAGTGCAGTTTCCTACAACATTCACCACTGAACCTGCGTTTCCGAAAAACGTTCTTGACGCAGGTATGCCATAACCGCTGTTTATAATGTCTCGACTGAGTGCTGCAGAGGCTACATACATGGCATCCGTGTACCAGGAGGGGTTGTCAATGTACCCTTCATGTTCGTAACCAATAGTGTACGGATTTTCTGATCCAACATGCCATGCTTTATCCGCTTCATCTACCATTTGCGTGACCTGACCATCTGAACTTCTGACCACGTAATGTGCTGAAACGCTCGCACTGCAGTTCTGAAACCAGGAAATGCATCCCGCATAGGTTCCTTGAACGGTATGGATGGTGATCGCTGAAACGGCCGTCCCGCTTCGTGAGCTGAAGTTGCACGTAGCAGCAGGAGTCCATGTCGCAGGAGTATATTGAACAGAACGGCTTAAAGGACTTGGTTCGTAAGAAATTCCTGTAGCTGTGCGAATGGTATTTTCTCCAATAATAATCTTAGAGGAAGAGAGTGCTTCCAGATTCTCCTGCCCGAAAAGTTCCTCCAAATCATAAGAGTGCGCAGAAAAATCATGGGTTTGAGCTTGCTGTGGATCGTTCATGAAGCGCAGGATCTGATAGATCTGTGCATCGCGGGCAAACAGGTTTACTTTACCTGAGTCCGGAATCTCACTCAACTGACACAAGGTTTGAAACACGATTGATTGATCTTCGGAAGACAACGCGCCGAATTCATGCATGAGCTGTTGAAAGGCGATGGCATATGCTTCCACTTGTTTTTGCGGATGCTCTTTTTGCTCGGAAGTAGAAATCCCGCTTAATTCTGCTATAATTCGACCATTTGATTTGAAATAACTTACGTTTTCATCAAACATCCCTAAAATGCCGTAAGCTTTTGGCATTCCTGTGCAGGAGGCCATAGTTTGTTCGGTAAGTACGTTGAATCTGGTATTGGAATAAGCGACCGCTTCAATGATTCCTTTCGGAACAAGAGGATTTGAATCGTAATACGCTTTGAGATCAATGTTTTGTGAGAATAGTGTGCCCGATAAAATAAGCATCCATAGAAGTAAGATACGCATGTCAGAGTGATTTAAGCTTCACAAAAATAGATGAAGAATATGCGTAAACCAAATTTTTAATATCTGAAAATCAGAATAATAGGGAGCTTATCAATTGTGCTTTAGAAGTAAACCGATTTAGGTAGAAATTAATTTTTTCTATTGCGAAAAGAATTCTTTGCGCCGGCTCCTGAGACCGTCGAAGGATGTTCTTTGTTCCTTGCTCCTTGCTCTTTGTTCTTTGCTCCGGCTGAGCCCGTCGAAGGACGCTCCTTTTTCCTTGTTCTCTTTTCCTCCAACCATTTCGGCACTTTCTTCTCAGATTTGCTTTGATCACCGAGTAATTTTTCGAGGAGGTCCGGTCGTTTCGCTTTGGTGAGACGTTGTTTGATCCAATCTTGGTTTTCACGTTTATACCAGAAGAAATAGCGGTTTTGATTCAGTTTTTCCTCTTTGGTTTTGACTGTTTTCACCGGTTTCAACGTGTATGGATGCACGCCCGTGTAATAGATCACCTCCGCAACTGTCATAGGGGTTGGCATAAAGTCCTGAACCTGTTCGAGCTGGAAGCCCATGTCTTTGGTTTCAGCAGCAAGATTAGCCATGTCTTCCTCTTCGCATCCCGGGTGCGAAGAAATAAAATACGGTATCAGTTGCTGCTTTAAGTTGTGTTTCTCCGAAAGTCGGTCGTATTTTTCCTTGAATTTATGGAAATACTGGAATGAAGGTTTGCGCATCATACGCAAGGTAGCATCCGAAGTGTGTTCAGGAGCTACCTTCAATCTTCCACTTACATGTCGTGTGATCACCTGCTCGATGTACTCATCGTGATTGCCATCTTCATTGTTCTTGTTGAAGTCATCCACTAATAAATCGTAGCGAATCCCGGAACCAATGAACGCTTTCTTCACTTTTGGATGGGTATCAATCTTTCTGTAGAGGGCAGTCATTTGTTTGTGCGAGGTATCCAGATTACTGCAGATCACCGGATGAATGCAACTAGGTGAGGAACAACGCGCACAAATGGCTTCGTCCTTGCCTTTCATCTTGTACATGTTGGCACTTGGTCCACCAATATCGGATATGTAACCGCGGAATTCCGGATGTTCAACCACCTCTTCCAATTCAGAAAGGATGGATTTTTCACTTCTGGATGCGATGAATTTTCCCTGATGCGCTGAAATAGTGCAAAAACTGCACCCACCAAAACATCCACGGTGCATGTTGATCGAAAACTTGATCATGTCATATGCAGGGATTGCTCCACGTTTCTTATACTTCGGATGAGGTAAGCGTGTATACGGCAAATCAAACGATCGATCGATCTCCTTCTCGCTCATGGTTTTGTATGGCGGATTGATCACTAAGGTTTGCTCGCCTACCTTCTGAATGATGCGGTCAGCTTGCCATTTATTGGACTCCACTTCAACGATCTTGAAGTTGGCTGCATATTTCAATTTGTCTTGCTGGCATTCTTCATGGCTGGCCAGCTCAATGGTCTCCCAATTTTTGTTCTTAGGTAATTCTTCAGCGCTATCTTGAAGAAATGCTACTTGTTTAATGGTTCTCAGATTACTGAAGGGCACCCCTTTTTTGAGTAATTGTAACATTTCCCTGAGAGGTTGGTCACCCATACCATAAACCAGAATATCTGCTTTTGAATCCACCAGAACAGAAGGCATCAACTGATCTTTCCAGTAGTCGTAATGAGTTACGCGGCGTAGGGAAGCTTCAATACCTCCGATCATCACCGGAACATCTGGGTACAATTCCTTGAGAATATTTGAGTAAACGATCGTAGCGTAATCCGGTCTGAAGCCTGCAGCTCCTCCGGGAGTGTAAGCGTCCGTGGAACGAATTCGTTTGTTGGCCGTGTAATGGTTCACCATGGAATCCATGCAACCAGCAGTAACTCCAAAGAAATACTTTGGTTTACCTAATTTTTTGAAATCTCTGAGATCGTCTTTCCAGTTCGGTTGTGCGATGATACCAATCTTGAAACCCTCATCCTCTATGATTCTTCCAATAACAGCGGTTCCAAAAGACGGATGGTCCACATAAGCATCTCCGGAGATCAGAATTACATCCAATTCGTCCCATCCTCTTTTTTCCACTTCCTTTTTGGTAAGTGGCAACCAGTCTGATATCGGTCTTTCCGTCATTTCTGCAAAGATACGCTTTAAAAATTGTGGCGTTAACAATGATTTATACGCTTGGGTTCGTCAGATTGTTCTAAATTTATTTTTTTATGCGCACAATTCTGCATCTTCTCTTGTTGACTTGGTTGGTTTCCTGTACCAACAAAAAGGAGCATGCGCCAATTGGAAATATTAAGCAACCTCCTGAACTTTTGCGTTATTCAGTCTTTCAAACGGACAATGAAAAGTACCTTTCCTTTCCCGTTTTATTCGATAAAAAGGTCTTAAGAGCCCATCAAATTGTTTCTATTAAAAGGAAGTATTTAGTTATAGACACTACTGAAAGGATCAACGGAAAAACACTCAGAGAGGAACGTCGCTACAGCTTTAATAATGGACTGTTAAGCTCGATGGAACTATTCTACTATTACGATGATCGTCAAGTCGGCAGAATGAAAATCGGGTATAGGAAACAAGGATTTGCCAATGGATTCAAAGAAGCCAATATTGACCGTGATAGTGGAGCTGTGACCAATAAGGAATTTATGGAATCCGGGTTTCAGGTGCATCAATTGATAGAAAAACAACGGAGGTATGCTGTTTTTAAAGAAAAATCTTCTGGAAGAATGCTGTTTTACATGTTCAACAAGGCCTACTGGGGAGCACTTTCTGTCGATTCTATTTTGCACCCCTCACCTGTAGATAGGGTGGTTCTTGGTTCACCAATGTTCCCGTTCAAAAGTTACCGTGTCGAAAACAAGATCAAAGAAAAGGACGCCTCATATTATTTCTATCATCCCTATTTAAAGCGGATACAACGTATCGTCAAGGAGGATTTCCCATTCACTACTACCCGAACTTATTTTTATGACAAAGAAGGTTACTGTAATAGTTATGTAGATTCTACGTTCTCTTCGAAAGAATTTTTAATGCGGAC
>CAIYQV010000462.1 GCA_903928365.1 uncultured Flavobacteriia bacterium | reverse complement strand
TTATTTTGGTAATTTGATGATGAGAAAACAACATTTCCCCACCGGTTTAGAATGATTACTTCCGTGTTTTCGGGTAAATTTTCAATTTCAAACAAATCGTTTATACCGTCACTGTTTGGAGTGATTACGTTCGGAAAAGAAAAATCAGTTTCGTTGGTAGGATCATCGTCACAATTTTCAAATTCTATAATCAGTTGATCAGCACATGTATCACCCTCCCCACAAGTTCCAGAAATGAAAGTCAAAGAAGTGACATTACCAAAAATTTCATCACACAACACACTTCCTAATTGCGCTCCGGTCTGTTTATCTATTTCAACCAATGTTGCTGACGGACTTACAGCCCACAACTTGTTTTGTATTTCATCAAAGGCAAGACCGCGCATTCCCGAGGCAGTGTTTCCAATCAAGGAAATGGACGCATTGGATGGATTGATCTGATAGAGTTTGCCGTTGTCTGTTATTCCATAAAGCAGATCTAAGTCCGGGTCATATGCCAAACCGTTAATTCCGTCGTCAGGCGTGTAGAAAAATCCATCATTAGCCACAAGATTCAGATTTCCGATTGTATCAAGAGCACCAGTCACTGGATTTATGCTGTAGAGCAATTGATCTAATAATTGCCCGGAATTGATTTCGGACATCCCGACAGCGTAGAAAATGTCGTTTTCATTGTCGTATTCCCCGGCATAAAACTGATGGTTCGGGTAGCTAAAAATGTCGACAACAGTTCCTGTCGTTGGATTGATACTCGATAGCATTGGAGTGGTAACTATATTTGAAAGGCCGTATAAGAGACAATCTGCAGATCTAAATCCCATAGCCGTCCAGTCTTTTCCCGTGTTTTCCTGAATAGAGTCGATACTTCCATCTAACGGATTGATGTAAAACAAAATGTCCTCACTGGAATGATCGTAGGCAAGAAGTCCGGAAGGTACAGTTGTTGTAGACACCAGAGATACCTCCAAACCAATTAGCGAGGAACCGGAATTGTATTCATTTTGTGATGGGATATAAAGAGGATTTGCAACGGTATTGGAAGGTAAAAAAGTCCCACTTCCAGACCATTCTAAATTACTTATGTTCTGAAAACCACTCAAATCAGCTCCCAGCTGAATGGTATCATTCAAACATGCTGTAATAGGGTCTCCCAATTCGAAACCTTCACAAAGAGAAGGTGATTCACACGGCAATACAATTATCTGATCACTCCCAAAGCCACATGTACTCGTTACTGTGGCACTGAAAATCCCAGGACTTGTAACGGTGTAAAATTGACTAGTATTTGTAGACGCATCTCCACCCCACGACCAAGATGTTCCTTCACCAGCATTTAACAGAAGTGTATCTCCTTGACATAGATAAACAGTGTCTGGCCCAAATTGAATCTGAGCCTCGTAGCTGTTATAAAAAATCCAAGAAGGGAAATTTGGGAGAGTGTAAAAACCTATCGAAAGAAGGGAATCATTCGGGAAGGATAAAACGCCAGAACTGACCGTTGGGTCTGAAGTATTTGGGCAATTAATCGTTCCCAAAAGCGTTGTAAAACCGAAACTTTGTTCGGTGAAGTAGATTTTTCCATCCGAAGCTAATTGCAAATACAAACCATTGAAGTTTTGCACAATAACCTGAGCGGTTGATTCCACGGTTTGTCCCGTTTGAGAAGGGGCA
>CAIYQV010000461.1 GCA_903928365.1 uncultured Flavobacteriia bacterium | reverse complement strand
CTTGGCATAAACTTCATATTTACGGCGATAATCGATCAGTGAGAAAAAGTCTTCCTGTTCCACGACCAACGTACTGTCAAAAGACAACGAACCCATCACCGATTTCTGATGAATATCTCTGTAGTAAGCAGTAAGTTCATCATACGCATTGTAAGCGTTCGGATTCCATTCTTTATTCACCGAAGGCTCGAATACCAGTTTAATCATTCGCTGATTTTCCTCAACTAATTCTGCTTTTCTATCCACAATGATCGCCGTCCAGATATCTGTTTGCAACCATGGCTGTGAAGCATTTGTTCGTTTGAAACGTAAGAATTCTCTTGCAACCCGTCCTTCATTGTCTATTATGGTATCCCCAATGATGGTGCGCAGCTGGTACCGACTTGTATCATGAGGAATCGCCTGATCCACATCATGCTTGATCTCCATAACCTCATAATCCACATATCTTCCCTGGATCAATCCAAAATAACCGTAATGAAGGTCATATGAAACCTCATCTTTTTTACAAGAATGAAGCCCCAGGAAAAGGACAACTAAAAGAAATACAATCTTGAGATAGCCATTCATCGTACCGAAGGTACGCAATTTTATCAATTCTTTGGTTTGGAAGCGTTGTGTTTGATCTGATTCAGGCGGGTTTCAAGTTCTTTCCCCTGAATATGTCTTCCATCCAGGTAGTATTGCTTTCCAACTACTTTCCCAGATTCATCGAAAGCCATACACCAACCGTGTTTCAAGCCATTTCTAAAAGTTTCTTCCGTCATTTTAAATCCTCCCACATCATAACTCACCCACAAACCGGATTTACGGTCCATCACATAAGCACCCTTCACTTTTAATGATCCTCCTTCAAAATATTCCACATACTCTCCGTCCATTTTACCTTCTTTATAATTGGAAACAGACATAACTAACTGAGATTTATCTTCTAGGTCTTCAGGCACATAAAAGACTGTCTTTTTGCCATCCAAAAGATCGTTCTTGTATGTTTCCTTGTTACTTAGTCTACCAGATGGACCAAAGTTTACCCAAACAGAGTCCTTTTTCAAATCCTTATAAATCCCCTTACTCATCACCAACCCATTTTCATGGTAATAAATAGCCTCTGAACGATTGGTGCCTTCTACATGTTTTACAATTGCTTTAAGCTTGGAAGATTGATAATAGTAAGTGAAGGTTCCGACGGGCTTATCATCTTTGAATTGGCCTTTATACTGAAATACTTTTGTTCCGGGATAGACTTTAGCCCAGGCACCTTGTTTGCGACCATTCGCATCTATTACATTCTGTGAAAAGGCGACATCCGCAAGAAGCAATAATAAAACCAACAACCTCATGGCGTGACGTATTTATAAAATTCAGCCAAACTTTCTAGGGTAAGATCCGCCTCTACCTTTATTGGTTCGACAGTTCGTATACGGACAGTTTTCATGCCAAGATTTTTCCCGAAAACGATATCTGAATCAGAATCACCCACCATCACGGATCGACTGAATTCAACCATTTTATGCTGTCGTTGAGCCAACAAGGCCATCCCTGGCTTTGGTTTTCGTAACTGATTTTCTGGTCCGGCGATACCAGGAGCATAATAACACTGTGCTAATCTCCCTCCCATCTGTTCTACACTTTCCATCAGAGAACGATGAATTTCCTGAAGGTTACTTTCCGTCAGCAACCCTTTTGCGATCCCTTGTTGGTTGGTTACAACGAAAACCAATCCAAATATTTCAGATAATCCAGCAATACTATCAATAGCTCCAGGCAGGGGAATGAATTCTTCCTTTGTTCTGACATAACCCTCCATGATTCGCTCATTAATCACCCCATCCCGGTCAAGAAAGAGTGTCCAACTTTTATCAAAAGACCAGATTTTAGCCTCCAATTTCCTTTTCGATTAAATAAACGTTTCGAGTTGACGAGTTCCTGCCTATAAGTTCAGCGATGAATCCAGCAAGAAAGAACTGCACACCAATAATCATTGCAGTAAGTGCCAGATAGAATTCTGTGCGTTCCGCAATCAACTTCGCAGATTTGTGTAAAAACAATTTATCGATGCCGATATAAAAGGCAAATAGAAACCCGACGAAGAAGGTCAAGGTTCCCAACGCACCGAAAAGATGCATCGGTTTTTTACCGAATTTCCCCATGAAGACCACTGAAAGAAGATCAAGAGGTCCATTGAGAAATCTATTCAATCCAAATTTGGTTGTACCGTATTTTCGAGCCTGATGTTGCACCACCTTCTCACCGATCCTCGTAAAGCCAGCATATTTTGCCAACGGGGGAATGTAGCGGTGCATATCACCGTATAATTCGATACTCTTGACCACCGTTAGTTTATATGCTTTCAATCCACAGTTAAAATCATGCAGAGGAATACCAGTAAGTCTTCTAGCAGCCCAGTTATAGAGTTTTGTCGGAAGGGTTTTTGTAATTGGATCATACCGCTTTTTCTTCCATCCCGAAACGACATCGTAATCTTCGCTAGTGATCATTCGGTACAAATCTGGTATCTCATCCGGAGAATCCTGGAGATCGGCATCCATGGTGATCACCACTTTCCCGCATGCTGCTTCAAATCCTGTATGCAATGCCGCTGACTTACCGTAGTTGCGCTGAAATTTAATCCCTCTAACGTTTGGATCAATGTCGCGTAATTCCTCGATCACTTTCCACGAACCATCCTTACTTCCATCATCAATTAGAACGACTTCATAGGTGAACCCATTCGCTGTCATTACTTTCCGAATCCATGAATGCAATTCAGGTAAGGATTCTTCTTCATTGAAAAGTGGTATAACGATCGATATATCTTTAGCAGTGCTCAAATTCAGCTGTTTTAAGGTAACAAATATAAACAAAGCAGCTGCTTTCAGGAGGGTCGATGCGCTTATAAATCAACAATCATTCTTTTATAACACGCTTTGTTTGCGAACCCAAACGCAACAGGTAGGTCCCTGTTTCTAATCCCGTAAGATCAATTTTTGTATGTTTTTGACTCGTCAATCCTGAAATTAGTACTTTACCATTCAGATCTGAAAAAGAATATTCCGCATTTTCTTTACTTTCTATCGTTAGCTCCGAATTAGAGGGATTCGGATACACCTGAAGCCAATCATTCGACTCAGAAATCCCCAGAACACTACTATTCGTGACATAGAAGTAATCGATACCTGCCTCCGTAATATTCACATTTGGTGAATAATCTGAAATCCGAAATGAAACCGTCATTGAGGAAGTTGGAGTTATATGATCCAATACACGAATACTAGCCGGAACCCAATTGGTTGTAATGGTTGAAAAGGAAACAAGTTCTACTATTTCCAATCCATTATTTATAAAGACTTTCAATGTATCATCTGGTGGATTTCCATAAAAACAATAGTACCAGTAATTGAAATTCACATATGGATCCGTGTAGGAAGTCAGATCCATTGGAGGTGAAGTAAG
>CAIYQV010000460.1 GCA_903928365.1 uncultured Flavobacteriia bacterium | reverse complement strand
CTTTTTGCTGTAGGATTGACGTTTGAATACAGTGAACAAGTCGATTTCGATAATTTTTACCGCAATGAGCTTTTGTGGAATAGCAAATTATCTAAGGATTTGCTGAAGGAATTACAACAAAAGGAAAATAGAACTAGCACCGAGAATGAACTTTTTGCCAACTACCTCCCCATGTTGCTACAAATGCGTCAGGTGTATGTTCAGAAAAACGAATTGGACCGAACAAAAGAGATTGATTTTGTCTTAGATCAAATTGGTAATGCTACCGGTAAGATGGACCTCATTGAAAAAATCAAACAGGGACAGCAATGAAATTGTTTGGTTCCAAACATAGCGACCTTTCCGACGAATTGCTCATGCAAAAAATGAGCACTGGAGATAAGCGTGCGTTTGATGAGCTATACAACAGGTATTCCGGACCGCTTCATGCCTATTTTATGAGAATGCTATGGAAGGATCGGGAAAAAGCAGAGGATTTCTTGCAAGATCTTTTCGCTAAATTGATTCAGAAACCAGAATATTTTGATCCGTCAAGATCGTTCAAAACATGGGTTTATTCTGTAGCGAATAATATGTGCAAAAACGAATACAAGCGTCAGGAAGTGCGGAAAGGAACGCTAAACGGACTCGATAATCACTATAGCTTGAGCGATAGAAGTGTGAACGTAATGGGAGAGGTACAGGATGCATTTTTTCAGGAAGCATTTGAACGTTCCTTAGAGGAACTCGATCAGAAACATCGAGAGGCATTTATTCTCAGGCATGTGGATGGGTTGTCTATTAAAGAAATCTCAGAAACACTCAATGCAAATGAAGGAACGATCAAGTCACGGATATTTTATGCGGTGAAATACCTGGCAGAAAGTTTAAAGGAATTTGATCCCGTTTTAAACAGGTAATTTATGGAACAGGAACTGGTAACAATCGTAATGTCGAAATCATTTGTGGATCTTTCAGAGGGTGAGCTTCAATCTCTATCCGAATGGTGTACAACAAAAGAGGAATTCGATCAATTGAAAATGGTTTTTCAAGGTGCCGTTAACTTACGTGAATCGACCAACTCCGAGCCGAGGTTGGAAAACAAATTGGCATTGGATCAATTGTTTCAGGATACGTACGGTAAAAGGGATCGTTCGGGATTCTTAAAGATGGTCTATCCGGAAGAAAAACCACTTATGATGCGGCCTTTGATTCAGGTTGCGGCGATCGGTTTGATTGCCCTGATTTCCTTGCCATTTTTTAGAACAAATGATGTGCATTCTACTTTACAAACTGCTAAAGTTACAACTGAGAATAAAAAAGTAGATAAAACACTGAGTGATCTACAATCGGACAAGCCTGTTTTAGTTGCTAAGAATGAGGTTCCTGTTAAAGCAAACAAATCAGAAGTTACGATAGAAAGTTTGAGCCAATTGGAAGATACCAGATTCATTGTGAATAGCGATGAAAACAGGGCTTCCGGAGAGGTGTTTTATGCTGAACCTGCGATGACAATGTCAGTAGAATCGGATGTGCAGGAAATGAGCGTTGCTCCTGTTTCGGCTGCTAAGATTTCAGTGGATACTAAAGATCAGAATAGCCATCCTGATGGCATTTACCAAGGTGTAAAAACAGTACAATACGCAGTGCCAGTGAGTCAGCAAGGGAATGTACTTGACCTGATTACAGCTTCTTATTGATCACAATCGAAGGGTAAAATGTTCTTTTTCCTGTGATGGTCTTTTTACGAGTATTCCCAATCGAAAAAGGTCGATTGATACGTGAAAATCTGTTTCGTTTTTAAGTTGAGACCAAGCTTTGTGCATCGATGAGCTCCAGCGGATATCATCCAAAACAAAGATGGTTTCTTCATGGCTGAACAGAGCTAGTTTTTCCATGTATCTCAATAAAGCGTGGCCATCGTGATGTCCATCAACAAAAATGAGATCGAATTTTATTGGAGTGGCAAGTTCAAGATAAGTGTCAAATGAACTACATGTCAATTCCACGTTGCTATTGAGAAAAGGTCCTGTCAATCTTTTCATTGCGCCATTTGTTTCGGGACAACCTTCTATACTAATGAGTTTCGCGTCCGGATTCCCCTCGTGCATGTGCCAGGTCCCGATACCAAGCGATGTGCCGAATTCAAGAATGTTCTTTGGTTGATAATGCAGACATAATCTGTAAAGTAATTCGCCCCACTTACCCTTAGAGGAACTGTACTTCAGTATGTCTTTCACGGAACGTTTTCTGCTCATCTTAACTGACCCTGCTCCCAGGTCAGTAATGGTTAGTGTTTCCCCCGACTTTTTTATATTGCTAAGTATTTTTGCACGTTTAGTTTTAATTCTATCTGGCATGTTGAGAGATAAACATACATCTGAGAATTCGTATACAAAAGGAGAATGAATTCCGTGTCGTTTTTTGGCGTTCCAACGATATTTTATATATTCGATGACGATATTCACAACACGAAATTACAACCTTTAACTCGATTATGACGAACCTAACACTTGAGGATAAAATTCAGCTGCAACGCGACCTGTTTTTTGCTCCGGATCCAGTTTTGTCGTTGGTTTCACCATGCAGAATAAATGAAGGAATCCTTTCCTGTTCTGAATCTGAAAAAGTAGCTTTTCGAACTAAATTTCAAACGGAAGATGTAAGTGTGGGCTACTTTATTCCTGCCTCCGGTTCTGGTTCGAGGATGTTTCAGTTTCTTTTTGAATACCTCAGTGATCCCAAAGAAGAGAATCAGGCACTAGTTGAGCGTTTTGTTAATGCAATAGAGCAATTTGCTTTTTATTCCAAACTTCCGGAATCTGTGCGTTCTTCCATAGAGAAAGGTGATTATTCCCTTGAAGAATTGATCCTTCAGATCATTGGTAAAAATGGTTTGGGACTGGGTAGTCTTCCAAAGGGGCTCATTCCGTTTCACAAATTGGAGCCATTTATTCTAACCCCTTTTCAAGAACAGTTGCTGCAAGGAGTGAGGTTAACAAAAAAAATGGAATTACATTTTCATTTCACTATTCAAGCGGAATTCGAACGGGAGTTTCAGGCTTATCTTAAAACGTTAGAAGAAACAACTGGTAAAACTTTTAAGGCTGCATTCTCGATTCAGGATCCAGAAACGGATGCACTTGCATTTCTTGAGGATGGCTCTGTATGCAAGTCGGAGGAAGGTGAAGTGTTGAAGCGTCCCGCCGGTCACGGTTCGTTGCTGAAAAATCTTTCTGAAACGAAAGGGGAGGTGTTATTTATTAAAAACATAGACAATGTTCAGCATTACGAAAGCTCTGATCGTACTATTGAAACTTGGGAATTGTTGGGTGGTATCTTAACCGAATTCAGAAGGGAGGCTGCCTTAATTATGAAGTGTCCCGACGTTGCTGCCTTGTTAGAGCTGAATAAAAAATACCAATTAATTCCCGAATCAGAATTGATGTATTTTACGTCTTCTGATGAAATCAGG
>CAIYQV010000459.1 GCA_903928365.1 uncultured Flavobacteriia bacterium | reverse complement strand
TAAATTCCCTAATGTACGCACCTGTTTTGCACACGGATGCATGCTTGGTCAGGCTAATTATGGACGCAGGCTGCAAGGTTTTGATGGTCGTCCCGATCTGTTTGAGGGTGCGGCTAATCCAAGAGAGGCATTGGGGCACCCAAATTTATTCTTCGATTCGTTGGTACACGATTCTTATACGTTGCAATTGATCAAAACCCGAGCAGGTGCTTCTCAGATCGTTGCCGGATTGGATGATCCTTATCCTTTAGGTGAAATGGAGGGAGTGGCACGCTCTTATCCTGGTCGTGTGATCGATTTTGCCGTTGAAGCCGGTATTCTTACGCAACATGAATCAGATCAGATCTGGTCGGATAATGTGTTGAGATGGCTTGGGAAAGACATCCGTCCTTGATGATACCCGACGAAAAGGCTACATTTGTGCCCATCAAACGTTGACTATGTCCCAAAAACCAGCCATTCCAAAAGGAACACGCGATTTTTTACCGGTAGAAGTAGCTCGGAGAACTTACATTTTTGATACGATTCGAAAAGCATTCAAAACGTATGGATTCGAGCCGATTGAAACGCCTTCTTTTGAGCTTTCCGGAACACTTTTGGGGAAATATGGAGAAGAAGGTGATCGCTTGATCTTCAGGATCTTGAATTCAGGTGAAAAGATGAAAAAAGCGGATATGGAGGCTTTAGCACAGGAAAATCTTCCTCGATTTGCGAATAGTTTGTCAGAAAAGGCCCTACGCTACGATCTTACAGTGCCATTCGCCCGTTTTGTGGTGCAGCATCAGAACGACATTGCTTTTCCTTTTAAACGCTATCAGATTCAGCCTGTGTGGAGGGCAGATCGTCCGCAACATGGAAGATATCAGGAATTTTTTCAGTGCGATGCAGATGTCGTTGGGAGTGATTCGTTGATTTACGAACTGGATTTTGTGCAGTTGTTCGATGAGGTTTTGACCGATTTGAAACTTCCTTCGTTTACGATCAAGATCAATAACCGTAAGATTCTCTCCGGCATTGCAGAGGTGAGTGGAGCGGCAGATAAATTGGTGGATATAACCGTTGCAATTGATAAGTTGGACAAGATCGGTGAAGAGGGAGTGGTCAAAGAGCTCGAAGAAAAAGGAGTGACGGCTACGGCTATTGAGCGTATAAAACCGCTTTTTACGTTTACTGGCAGTAATGCGAATAAACTGGAGATGATGCGGACTTTTCTCGCGTCTAGTGAAATTGGAATCAAAGGGATAGAAGAATTGTCCTTTGTTCTGGATCAAACGGCTGAAATCGGTCTGAAGCGCGCGGAACTCGAATTTGACATTACTCTTGCGAGAGGATTGAACTATTACACCGGAGCCATCTTTGAGGTTAAGGCTAACGGCGTCAAGATGGGTAGCATTTGTGGGGGAGGACGTTACGATGACCTTACCGGACTTTTTGGAATGAAAGGGATGTCAGGGGTAGGGATTTCATTCGGAGCAGATCGTATTTATGATGTGCTTACAGAGTTGGAATTGTTCCCGGAAGAGACCTCGAAGGGATTGACATTGCTGTTCGTCAATTTTGGAGATAAGGAACAAGCGCTCTGTCTGAAATTAGTTCGTCAGTTGCGTAATGCAAATGTCTCATGTGAAGTTTATCCGACGAATTCGAAGCTTCAGAAACAAATGAAATATGCCAATGACCGCAATGTAAAATATGTTGCGCTGATAGGTGAAAATGAACTTCAAAATGGGGTTGTTCAATTGAAAAATATGAGTTCAGGTGAACAGCTTTCAGTAGCGGTCGACCAGTTGGTCGATTTTGAATGGAATGTTTAATTGAAGATTTAATTGGAATGACATTTACAATTGATAATCAGTGGGTATCACTTAGTTTAATTGAATCTATACTTGAATCAAATTCAATCCTTGAATTAGGTCAAAATGCAAAAGAAGCGATCTTAAAATGTCGTCGCTACCTCGATGAGAAAGTGGAGAAAACAGACGACCTGATCTATGGTATTAATACCGGTTTCGGTTCGCTTTGTAACACTGCAATTGCATCTGATCAACTGGAAGCCTTGCAACGAAATCTGGTGCTTTCACATGCCTGTGGGACTGGGGAGGAGGTTCCTGAAAAATTGGTTCGCAGGATGTTGCTTCTTAAAATTTTGGGACTGTCACATGGTTATTCTGGTGTACAGCTGGAAACAGTTGAAAGGCTTATTTACTTTTTTAATGAGGGCATAGCCCCTATTGTTTATCAGCAAGGCAGTCTTGGTGCTTCCGGTGATTTGGCTCCGCTCGCTCATCTTTCACTGCCATTGATTGGAGAAGGAGAAGTTCTTTTGAATGGGAAAAGATGGGCTACTTCTGAATTGTACGCTCAACGTGGATTGAAGTCGATCACGCTGAAGTCTAAAGAAGGTTTGGCTTTGTTGAATGGAACCCAATTTATGAGCGCATATGCTTCTTATGCAGTTGCAAACTCTCTGCGCATGTGGAATAACTGGAATCTCATTGCGGCGATGTCTTTGGATGCCTACGATGGCAGGGTAAATCCATTTCAATCGAATGTCAATGAAATTCGAAACCAACAAGGTCAGATAGAGACAGCTCGTGTTATGAGGGATTTGCTTAACGGAAGTGAAATTGCGATTCAACTAAAAGAGCATGTTCAGGATCCCTATTCGTTCCGCTGTATTCCACAAGTTCACGGGGCTTCAAAAGATACGATCGATCATGCGGCTCAGATCGTCGAGAGAGAAATTAACGCGGTTACGGATAATCCTACCATTTTTCCCGATGAAGACGATGTAGTGTCTGCAGGTAATTTCCATGGGCAGCCTTTGGCTTTAATTATGGATTTTCTGGCGATTGCGATGGCCGAAATGGCAAGTATTTCAGAAAGAAGAGTTTATAAACTAATTTCAGGTACAAGAGGATTGCCGGCGTTTCTGGTGGCCAATCCAGGTTTGAACTCCGGTTTTATGATCGCACAGTATGCGTGCGCATCAGTTGTAAGCCAGAACAAACAACTTTGTACACCTGCTTCTGTGGATACGATCGATTCATCAAATGGTCAGGAAGATCATGTGAGTATGGGTGCTAATGCCGGAACAAAATTGTATCGGGTTATTCAGAATTGTCAAACAGTCCAGGGGATTGAATTATTGCATGCGGCACAGGCCTTGGAATTCAGAAGACCGGGTAAATCCTCAGCTTTAGTTGAACAACTGTTTACAGCTTACCGAAAGCATGTATCATTTGTTAAAGATGATGTTTACCTGCATCCGCTAATCACCGAAAGTATTAAGTTTACAGAGAAAAATCTGAGAGATGAGCGAATTTGATGAGATCGATGTAGTAGAGCAAAAACCGAAGCGCCCTGCTTTTCTAACGGTGTTATGTATTTTGACACTGATAAATTCAGGCTTGTCAACGATTACTTCTGTTTTTTCGCTTTTGCACGGACCAATATCAGAAGAAGAGATGATTGAGCAACGCGTTCAGTTTTTAAAATCTGCAGATGAAATGAGGACGCTGAATATGCCTGCTTTTGCTGAAATGATGGAGCAGATCCAGCGGATGTCCGAGTCTGCTAATGCACATTTTTACGCAAATACGTTGATTTCCATGCTGATACTTGGTTTAGGTATAGTGGGAGCTGTTTTAATGTTAAGAGGTAAAAAGCTCGGATTTCACTTATATATCGGTTATTCTCTGTTGGCGGTATTGCAGCTTTATTTCTTTGCCTCTCCGGCAGATATTCCGACCGTTGCGGTGGTTTTAGGCCTGCTTTTCTCCGGATTGTTCGTGTTCCTGTATTCCCGAAACCTTCCTTGGTTGAATACTATGGAGAATAAAGGGATTTCCTGAATTACAAAGGCCATAATTTTCATTTCTTTCCGTAACTTTGCACTCCAAATTTTGAGTGCATTATGATCTCTGTTAACAATCTGTCGCTGCAGTTCGGAAAACGTGTGTTGTTCGATGAAGTGAATGTGAAATTCGTGAATGGCAATTGCTATGGCGTAATTGGTGCGAATGGCGCCGGAAAGTCTACGTTCCTTAAAATCCTTACGGGTGACCAGGATCCAACGACAGGTAGGGTAGAACTCGAACCCGGAAAGCGATTGGCTGTATTGAAGCAGAACCATTTTGAATTTGATAAATTCCCTGTTCTTCAAACGGTCATCATGGGTCACAAGCGACTGTATGAGATCATGACAGAGAAAGATGCGCTTTATGCAAAACCTGACTTTTCTGATGAAGATGGGATGCGTACAGCCGAATTAGAGGGTGAATTTGCTGATCTGGAAGGTTGGAATGCAGAAACAGATGCCGCAGCCCTTTTGAGTAACCTTGGAATTGATGAGGCGAAACATTACATGTTGATGGAGGACCTGTCAAGTGATTTCAAGGTGCGTGTATTGCTCGCTCAGGCATTGTTCGGAAATCCTGATGTATTGGTACTCGATGAGCCTACGAATGATTTGGACTTGAAAACCATTGGTTGGCTGGAAGATTTTCTTTTAGATTTTAAAAACACGGTGATCGTTGTATCTCACGACCGTCACTTTTTGGATACAGTTTGTACGCATATTTGTGATATTGACTTCAGTAAATTGAATTTATTCACGGGTAACTATACGTTCTGGTATCAGTCTTCTCAATTGGCAGCACGTCAACGTTCGGATAAAAACAAGAAGGCGGAAGAGAAAAAGAAAGAATTACAGGATTTTATTTCCCGTTTTTCCGCAAATGCTTCGAAATCAAAACAAGCGACAAGTCGTCGTAAAATGTTGGACAACCTGAATATTGAAGAAATACAACCTTCCAGTAGAAAATATCCCGGAATTACCTTTCACCAGGAACGTGATGCAGGAAATCAGATCTTATCGATCGATGGTTTGAGTAAATCAATGGATGGAACGAGTCTATTTAAGAACTTGTCTATTATCGTCAATAAAGGAGATAAAATAGCATTCATTTCTAAAAACTCGTTGGCGCTTACTGCCTTGTTTGAAGTTCTGAACGGAAGAGTGAAGCCTGATACGGGTGAGTTTACCTACGGAACAACCATCAATACGGCTTACATTCCAAATGATAACAGCGAATATTTCGCAGACAAACTTCCGTTGATTGATTGGTTACGTCAATATGCGCAAACGGATGAAGAAAGAGAAGAGGTGTACCTTAGAACGTTCCTTGGACGTATGCTTTTTACAGGAGAAGAAGCACTCAAAACAGCGAATGTGCTTTCCGGAGGGGAAAAAGTACGTTGTATGCTATCAAAAATGATGTTGGCTAAAGCGAACTTGTTGATGATGGATGAGCCTACGAACCACCTTGATCTGGAATCGATCACTGCGTTGAACAATGGAATGCAGGAATACCAGGGAACGATTTTGTTTACCTCTCATGACCACGAATTGGTGAATACGGTAGCGAACCGAATTGTAGAGATCACTCCAAATGGAATCATCGATAAAATGATGCCTTATGATGATTATCTTGCTGATGCGAAGATTACGCAGATGCAGGAGGAATTGTACGCTTGATTTGGGATTTAGGATGTCGGGAAATTAAAACGTCAAGACTACTTTGCTTAACAACCAAATGTTCGAAGGTGTGGCCGTAATTTTCAAATTGTCAAATCTTCGAATTGTCAAATGGTCGAATTGTCAAATGGTCGAATTGTCAAATCTTCGAATTATCAAATCTTCATAATCAACATCCGTTTCATTCAATTCATAGAAAATGGTTTCTTACACTTTTTCCATTGACAATGCGAATCAGCAATACATTGCAATTAGCGTTGATTTTAATACTCCTTCCGACGAAATAACAGTGCGTATTCCTGCTTGGCGACCTGGTCGATATGAATTGGGGAATTTTGCGAAGAACGTCAAGAATTTTAAAGTTTTTAACGATCAAAATAAGCGTTTAGAAGTTCGTAAGACCGAAAAGGATGCTTGGGTAATAGATACGAACGGGACAGATTCAATCCGTGTGGACTATAGTTATTATGCCGCTGAACTGAATGCAGGATCCACCTATTTATCAGCTGATCAACTCTATGTGAATCCGGTAAATTGTTGTATATATACAAGTGAGCAAGCCAAGGAAGAGGTGAGTTTAAATCTTTTAATTCCAGGCGATTGGAAGGTTGCTTCTTCGTTGAGAAGAGAAGGTGATGTCTTGTTGGCTTCCAATTTTGATGAGCTTGCTGATTCACCGTTTATTTGCTCTGAAAAGCTGCTTCACGAGTCCTATGTTTCCGGTGAAACGACATTTCATTTGTGGTTCAACGGTGAAGTGAAACCTGATTGGGAACGCTTGCTGAAAGACTTCAAAGCATTTACGGATAAACAGATCGAAAAATTCATCGAATTCCCGGTCACGGAATATCATTTCCTATTTCATATTCTTCCATACAAGGCTTACCATGGGGTAGAGCATACAAAATCTACTGTTATTACACTTGGGCCATCATATGAGGTGTTTGGGTCTTTGTACAAAGAATTACTCGGTGTTTCTTCACACGAATTGTATCACACCTGGAATGTGAAAACGATTCGACCAATAGAAATGTATCCCTATGATTTCTCCAAGGAGAATTATTCACGACTCGGTTACATCTGTGAAGGAGTTACCACGTATATGGGAGATCTGTTTCTACTTAAAAGTGGGGTTTTTAATCAGCAGCAATACCTGAACGAGCTTACTGCTCAATTTCAAAAGCATTTTGATAATCCTGGTCGTTTCAATTATTCGGTGGCGGATTCTTCCTTTGACACATGGTTAGATGGCTATGTTCCGGGCGCTCCGGGAAGAAAAGTTTCCATCTATACGGAAGGATGTTTGTTGGCATTCGTAACAGATACCATGATCTTGAAAGCGACTTCCAATAAGTACGGTTTAGATGAAGTGATGAAGCGTCTCTATTTCAACTATGCGCTTCAAGGAAAAGGTGTTTCTGAAGTTGATTATAAATCGGAGCTTGAAGCCATCTGTGGGCATTCATTCGATGATTTTTTCAAAGACTATGTCAACGGAACCTCGCCTTATGAAGCAATCCTTACGGAAGCTTTAGATCAATTGGGATTAGAATTACATCATGTTCCTTCTTCATCCTATGCTGCGGCGCGCTTAGGAATGAAGGTTTTGCCAAATGGTCACAACGCAATCGTTTCGGCCATGTATCCGGGCGGACCTGCACAATTAGGTGGCTTGATGCTGAATGACGAACTTTTGGCCGTCAATGGATGTGCTTTTGCCGGAGATATGGAAAAATGGTGCGCCTATTTCGATGAGAATGAAAAAACATTCACGGTAAAACGCTCAGGACGAATAGTAGAAGTCAAACTACCGGAAGTACAACGGAACTTTTACATGGAATACGCTATCAAACCCGCTGCTGAGCCCAATGTGCATCAGAGAAAAGCGTTTGAGGCGTGGGCGTCTTAATTATTCAATTGACAGTTGACAATTGACAATTTGTTCAATAGTCTACACTTAGCAATACTCATCAGTTTTTGTCAATGATAGTGGTCTGAGCGATGCCGGTGGTCTGAGCGATGCCGAAGACCACATCAGAATTTATAACTCACCCCCATACTCGGAAGAATCGGGAACTGATAGATCTTTTCTGAAGTTACACGGTTGACATAGAAAATGTTGTTTCGGTTGTAAACATTGGTCAAACTGGCAATAATCTCTAAAACATCCTTATTCTTTAATTCAAATTTCTCTGTCATGGTAATGTCGAGACGATGGTAATAAGGAAGCCTTGAGCTGTTGAATTCACCGAGTATGGTTGTTACAGTCTGCGGGTTGGTCGTCGTATAATCCGTATTCACGCCCCCATTGAATGTTTCAGCCTGGTATCCTCCGGCAGAAGGAGTGAAGGGCAATCCTGAACCCAAATTCCATCTTACGCTTAATTCAAGATCTTTGGTTTTTCCAAACAAATAAGATCCAACAAGGTTGACATTGTGACGTCTGTCGAACACCGGATAGTACTTCGTGAAACCATCCCATCTTGTCGAATGTCCATAAGAATATACACCCCAAAGGAAGAGTCTGCTTTTGTTGTATTTCAACAATACATCCACACCGTAAGAAACACCATCTTCGATGATGAAATCCTTTTTGTAGACGTCATCAATATTCGAGAATTGTGCAACATCTTCGTACAGTTTGTTTTGATTGATATTGGAAAGTTGAGAGAAGTATTTGTAATATCCTTCGACATTCAGAACCAGACTTTTCGTCAAGTCAGCCTCTACACCAAAGATGGCATGCCATGCATATTGAATTCCATTTTTTACTGTTTTGCTGTTCAGGAACTCATTCACGAATGTAGTTTGCACATTCGTTGGTGCGGAGAGTAGTCCATTAAAAAGATTGACAATGTCCTTGTCAGAAGATGCAGAAGTAAAGTTTTGGGAGAATCGACCTCCGCTGAGCTTAATACGGATTTTTTCCGTCGCATTGTACTTTGCTCCAAAACGAGGTTCAAGAGATACGGTACCCAATGAGGCATAAACCTGAGCACGCATACTTGGTTGGATCACCCATCGGTTCTTTACCAATCGGTAATTGTAATAAGCTCCCAATTCCGTGTTGAAATTCGTCGCCGAGATCATTCTTTTAGCTTCGTTGTAGGTGACAAACTCCGTGTTGAATCCATTGAAGTTAAATCCATAGTTCATTTCACCTTCATTTCTGAGGAAATAAGTGAAATCGAATCCAAGATCAAAACCGCCAATTTTACTGAAGCGAGGTTCTGTAGCTGTCTCAGCAAAGGTTGTTTCAAAAGAACTTCCGTTAACGTGTCCCTTGATCATCATGGAGGAGCTATTCGGAACCAACAATACATTCATTCCGCCACCTGCCGCTTTCCAATTCAAATCTGCCACAGAATAGTTTACTGAGTCCGTATTTCGGAATCCAAATGCACTGAACTTGGATCCACCTTCGCTGTTGAAAGTTACTTTCCCATAAAGGTCGGTGAAGTGGTAGGGCAATCCGTTTGGATCATTCACCAGTTTGTAATTTGATTTGGAGGTATAATCCAATAAACTGTGTTTTGCAGAAAAGACATACGAACCGGCGCTGGAACCATTTTCTCGCTTTTTGCCCAAAGGACCTTCCAATACGGCCTTTGCCAGGAATGGAGAAGCCGAGATCTTACCACCAAATTCTTTTTTATTACCGTCGCGGTAGGAGATATCCATCACAGATGAAATTCTGCCTCCGTAGCGCGCGTCAAAGCCACCTGTGTAGATGTCGACGTTCTTTACGAGCTCGGTTTCAAAGATGGAGAAGAATCCTATGGAGTGAAACGGATTGTAAATAGTCATCCCGTCCAACAAGATCTTATTCTGAATCGGAGTTCCACCGCGTACATACAATTGTCCTCCCTGGTCACCCGTTGTTACAACGCCCGGTGTCACTGAGAATGCCATCACGACATCGTTTTCAGCTCCAATTTTAGGGATGCGCTCAAGTGCTTTTTTGTCCAGTTTGATCTGGGACATCATGACTTCGTTCTTCTTTTGTTTTGATTCTGCTGTGACTGTTACGTCACCGATTTCTTTGATAGTCGACTTTTCCAATTCGATCTTAACGTCCAGAATCCCTTTTGCCACTTTGATCTCAATGGGAAGGATCACCTCCGTATATGCCGGGTTGTCCACTTTTAATAGGAAGCTGCCCATGGCTACTTTCGGAATGGAAAAGAATCCGTTCACATCGGTGAGTGCGCCTGCTACAAAGGAACTGTCCGATTTCTTTAAGAGTCTGACCTTTTCAAAACCAATCGGTTCTCCGTTAGATTTAGCATAAATAAAACCTCTAACGGTATGATCCTGAGCAAATAAAGCCCCGGTAATAACGATATTAAGCAGCAAAAAAGCGAACCATTTCATGTTTAGGTATTCTTTTGGAAGTTCCGAAGATAAGATATTCCCATCATATAGCTGCCGCACAGAGCTAAAACAATGTAAACGGTAGATTTGGTTGATTGAGCGGTGAGACTATTTAGAATTCGGTATTTGGAATTTGGAAATTTCAAATCCTCAAATCTTCGAATCTTCAAATCTTCAATTCCCTCTTCGCTCTCTCCCAGTATACATCCATCTCCTCAAG
>CAIYQV010000458.1 GCA_903928365.1 uncultured Flavobacteriia bacterium | reverse complement strand
GTTCATCCAGAGAAAACCTTGATTTATATATCCTGTAATGAAAGGAAAAGGCATTGAGTATTATTAGATCATTGGAGATTCCGTTTAGCAGATACTCAAGTTTGCTCATGATCGATTTTTTCTTCTCTGGACTTACATATACTACCCTGCGATAGAGGCGCACAGCCAATTTATTGAAATTAACTCTGGATGAAGGGTCGACGATAAGATAGTAGTTGTGCGTATGATCAAATTTTGTAGTTCTACCTTTTCTAAAAAGAATCATAAGAATCACAAAACCTACTGATATCGGTATGATAACATTTACATCTCTTGAAAAAAAAGCAACTGTTGCCAGTATTGCACCAAAAAAGAAACCGATGAACTCAAAAGGAATACCATCGATATCGTAATAACTTATTCTGGAACTCGTAAGAGCAGAATATCCACCGGCAAAACTGAGTTTGCGTAAATATTCGAAAAATAAATGACAACCTATAAGGGGTATTATAAAGGAGAAGTCAACAATAGTCATGAGCATCAGTGCCGTCATAAGTTTGTAAAAAACATCAATGTAAGCATGACTTTCTCTGATGGCCTGCAGTTCAACAGTAAAATACCTTCGGTTAAAAAAATTATTGACTTCCGGGTAATGCACTTTAGCAAAAAAAAGTTCGCGCGTCCGAAGCAATAACAACGTTGCTGTTGCTAAAAGTGTTATTTTAACAATTACCGAACCCACGTAAAAAGCTCCCAATGTAAAAATGGAAGAGATTGTCAGCAAGTCAAAAAAGTCGCGGAAATACAAAATCAAATTGGTACGTGCAAAAATCACAGGAGCTGATTTCAGCACAAAGCTAGCTCCCATGATAAGAAAGATGGTCATTTTCAATTCATAGGGAATGGGGGTGTAAAAAAGAAAAACCACATTGCAAAGCAAATCAGCCAAAAATCGTGGCGCTTTAAAGAGCATTTCATTTCTCCAGAACTTGCGCTCAATCTGAAAGAGATCAGGGAGTGATGCCAGGGAGTTTATGTATTCTATAGAATTAAACTTCGCATAGAATTTACGAAATCCAAAATTCACTACTATCCAGATTAAAACAAACCACAACGGATTTATGGTATGTATTATCTTGTTTATCGAAGCGGTCAGCAGTGTTAGTTCTTCCCAGGCTGTCATATTTCAGATTTGCATTATTTATTTAAATTAAACAGATTCTAAACTTATTATTTTATTTTTATTTTTTGAATTCAGATTTAAGTAATCAGTCCTACTCTACCATAAAACTTGCGTATATATTATGAATTCTTTTTCTAAAACAAGCAGCAAATTCCTTCATTTTGGGTTCTCGTTGGCGCTTGTAATACTTCTCTCATTATTGTGCATACATATTAAAAATGCAGTCATCGTGCATAATGATGAGATTCACCCACATTCTCCCGACACTGCAGAGGAATCGCTTATTCATGCCAATACGCTCTACTGGTATGCCAGATCCAATGGAAATACTATTTACGAATTCGAACAGGCGGAATCACTGGCAAAACAAGCGTTAAAAAAACTCACAGGCAAAACAGATAGTTTCAGCCATTCACTGCGTGTCAAAGCAATTAAAATTATTAAAAACGCTGAAGTCATTAAAAACCAGAGCGCCTTATCGGTCAATAATCAATACCCTTATTTCCTTGATTTTTCAGGTCAAAACACCTTACAGGATGAGGACAATGAGTATGATCAACTCGACCGAGTTGCGACGAAGAAGGTTTTAGAAAACTTGATTGAAATACCAGAAATTTATTCTTCGAAAACCATCAAGGACTTTCCCTACTTCACTATTCTTCTTCATACCTCAACTGATCCTGAACTTAGTGAAGCAGCTGTTCAGTTACTTAATCTGAAATCTAAACATTATACCATTTCTGATCATGAAATAGCTCAAATACTTAATAAAGAGGTCTTTAACTTAAACAATGTAACAAAGGATACCGCTGCAATGGAAAAGATCTGCTCATTTTTCAATACAGGGCAGATTGCAATAATAAACATCGTAAAACAGGACGAATATGACGGAATCTTTTACTACGGAGCAAGTTTGAAACTCTACGCACCGAAATCGGATAAAAATGACCAGATTCGATATACCGAGGCGTTTGTAAAAATGAGGGGGTATAATGCCATGCTGGGAATTAAGATCCCGCTTTTCATTTCCTACTTACTATGGTTGATTCTCGGTGCAGAGATCCTGTTTTTCTTCAATTGGTTTAGTTTTGAGCGAATCGGCCGGAAAAGACTTCTGCTCACAGGAACAATTTCATTGGTTATCAATATTATTTGTATTGAAGGACTTGCTTATTTATGGAATCCTGAATCAGGTGAATTTGCAGGAACGGATAAAGCAATGGTGTGGATTGCAGGAGTTGCCCTTGCCTACACTGTTTTCCCAGTACTTTTTGGACATTTAACCGTCGGAAAACTAGACATTTTTGTCAAATCATTTGACTCTGCGCTCGATGACAGAAACGGGCTTCTTTGTGTAGTTTTTCCGGGACTAAGTGTCTATGCAGTCTCCTTAGCCTATTACAATTTATTAAAATTCGGCATCGGTCCGGAGATGCTGATCGTGCCTTTTGCTTGTCTATACGCTCTAATTATGGCGTTACTAGTAAGTCATTCCTGGAAACGAGTCAAAGAACTACCTGCCCGAACCGGTATACCTCAGATATTAATCACCTATGGAGTAACAATACTGACCATTCTAGGTGTATTTATGTATCCGTATTTGACATTTGGAGTCACCAACGCAGAATCAACGATTATAACCTTTCTGATCTGGGTTGGTGTACCAGTAATATTCACGTTACTAAGCGAGTCAAATTGGATAAAGACTATTCTCGCGAAACTTTCAGATAAGAATGAGGAGGAAATTATTATTCGTTCGAGAGTGAATAAGGACATTCTTCCTTTTGACATAGAAAAGGAAATCACTGTTAGCCTTACAGATCATCGTATTTCAATTATATACGGTTCTAAGCGTATGGGCAAAACTACCCTGACATCCAAACTAATACGTCATCTTCATGAAAGGAAGGAATTTGAAACACTTATATATATAGATTTGGGAGAGCAACAAAAGGAATATAAATACAAATTGAACTATTACCCTTTCGTTCTAGGATTTGGCCATCTTTTGCCGGAGAATGTTTTCAATGATCAAGCTGAAGAGGCTCGCAAATCAGGAAACATAATTGGAAAAGTAATAAGTGCTATCACCTCTGCAGGAGATTTTTTGGTTGACGACAGTGAATCAAAGCCTGCTGAGATCGTAAAACTCCGAAATCTTTTGCTTCGTAAATTGAGGGAAAAAAAATCCCTCATTGTATTCGAAAATGTTCATTTATGCCAAGGAGAAAGTAAGGAATTGCTACTCTCGCTTCTCCAGGGAATAATGGAGGTGGAAGCAGAGGAAGCGCTCATTGAAGAAAAATATAAGGATAAATTAAACAATAAGAATCCCATTATTTTATTGACCTCCACACATGGATATCACATTAAAAATCAATTGGAAGTACTACTTGAAAGTTTGATAAATATTCGATTCGGTGATAAGAATTTTACACTGAATGAAAAATTACTCTCAGAGGAACAGAACTTCCCCCCATTTTTCTGCCTTAACTACAAATCAAACTTTCTTGAAAATTATATTAGCCACTTCAAGCCCGGGGTCTTCGATAAAAAATTCCTGCTTGAAAAATTCAGAAAATCAGAGAAAGATAAATCCCCTGGGATCGTTGCTGAATTATTCAAGAAATTAAAAGGTATGAATGTCCTTTCATTTGAGGAAAATCAACGATTAAAAATATTAAAGCGACAATTTGAGGTGCCTGATATTACTGATGAACTTGAATCATTCGATCTAGTTATACGTAATATCCCTGAGGATCTTTTTGAGGTCATACGATGTTGTGCATATAGCGCACTTGAGAACGGGGAATTCGATCTAAATGCCGTTTGCTCTATTCTGGAGAAAAACAAACTTGAAGTATTAAATCAATTAAAAAAAGGGGAAGAACAGAACATTATCTATGATGCAAAAAACAAGAATAACTGGTACCGTTTCAATGACCTCCGATATATTTCTGTACTCAAGAAACAGGATGGAAAAGAAATAGAAGGAATTTCACAAATTGGTAAAGAATTCTATTTCCGATGGATCCAGTATTACATGAATCATTTTGTTGAACTATCAGAAAAATTTAGTGTTCATCGCGAAATTCTTGTATCTATTTCTGAAAGAACACCATTAGTGCATGATATTGATCCGAAATTCGCTTTCGAAACATTAAAAAAACTGGGAGACTTTTTTATAAAACCGTCCATAAGTTTACTTGATCATGCACACTCATCGTATTCTAATGCTTTAAGAATTTGTATTTCAAGTGATCAAATTACCCATCAAAAAGACCATGAAATAGCCGAACTAAAGGTCAATGGGATTCTTCGTACACTCGATCAGAAAAATGAATTACACACTGATGAGGCGACTAAAATCCTGAATGAAAGTGCTATTCTGATTACACATAATCCTTCCTTGCAAGAGGAACTTTACTATTACAAGTATTTGGCATATTCGAAAAGTACTTCATATAATCCGGATACTGCCCAATCATACATTTTGGAAATAGAAAGGGATTTGAATTCGGGCAACCACAGTTTTTTATTCACCTTAAAACTTAAATTCCTACAACTCTTACTAACTCCGAAAAGTAGAGCATCTGTTGATGAACTGGAGACGATGCGAATAAAATTTGAGGGATTACTCTATGACATTGAAAGTAACCCTTCGCTACTCGCTGAAAACGAAGAAATTTACCATCAGATATTGAACAATTTAGGAGGAAGTATTCTAGCAGATGAACTTATCGGAAAACTGAGCAATAGTGAAAACAGAACGAAAAAAGAAGCCTACTTTCTAGAATCAGTTCGATTGCTAACCAAACGTGTCCAGTGTGAATTCGATAAATGCAAACTGATGCTGGAGAAGGACAATTCAGAAACAGGCACCGTAAAAACCTCAATTACTCAGATTACCCAACAGACAGAGATTTACCAAGAGTTACAAGTCATTTCACCAACTTCTGTGGAAGAAGCATTGGATACGATACATCAAATAAGCACAGTCCTTGGACAGGATAAATATAGATATACCGTAGACAAAAAAGGACTATCCTACACCCTAAATTACCTTACGCGTGCTGTATATCATTTAATAACTGATAATCATAAATTCACCTACTCACATAATGAAAATCTTGACCCGGTATTGATACAAATTGCTGATCTCGCCTTTGATTTTAATGAAGAAGTACATGACTCACAAGGGTATAACATGGCGGCTTCCTTCAGAGGGTTGATACAACAGCTCTTTCAAAGACCTACACTCGCTTTTGAGGATTTTGAAAGAACATTCGTTCACTCCTTTGGAAACAATCAGTTTCAAACCAATATGTCACTTAACAACATGAAAGCTTTATTAAGTTTGTTTCCGAATGAACTAGTTGAGGCAAAGCAAAAATTCAATGATTACAACGAACAAAATACAGCCAGACATCTTTTACGTCATTTCAAGGAATTATCAGAAGAAGATATCCATACGCTGATCGAAAAAAATGTTATTACAGATAAGGAGGACTTGAACAACCAAATAAGTATCAAGGGTTCCAAATTCGATCCAGTCACATTTAAAGATCCATTTAAGGTGATTAAATTTCTGCATAATGTAATAAACGAAAAAAAAGACCTTATCAGGTTTGAGGGAGGAAAAGCTTATCTGGAGTTTGAACATACAACCATAATTGGGACTGATAATGTTGTATCTATAGATAACCTCCCGAAAAAACATACAATCAAAACGACAAAACGCGAAGGTACTGAGGTATTTGTCATTGAAAATTATCCATCACCACCAACTAAGTATTTCTGTGTCATTCTTTCGGATGATTTGATTAGCATTTTTACGGCGCATCCTGGTAAACTGGCTCCCGAATTTCCAAGAAAGGACCTCTCAGAGGATAAATTAACAGAAAGCAAGGAATTTTGGAAAAATCACGCATTTACTGAATAAAAGAAATACCAATGGAAGAATCAAATGGAACAATTGAAGAACTTAGTGGTGATCTGTCAAGATACATTGAAACACGAATAGAACACGCGAAACTAACCGGAATTTCAACCGGGATTGAATTAAGTGCGCAAACACTTGGGGCGATTCTTCTGGTTCTACTCTTCCTGATCGGTTATTTCTGCTTCATCTGTGGATTAGCATTCTTTCTTGGAGCTAAATTAGGCGGTACCTCTATGGGATTTCTTATGTTGTCCGGTATACACCTTCTTCTGTTCATTATCGTATTAGTTCTTAGAAATACCCTCATCATTCACCCTTTCAGAGAAAAAATGATTAAGCTCTTCTTTAAAAAATAAGAAAGATGAAAAATGAAATAAACAGCTTCCAGGATCTTCAAAGTGAGATAATCAGACTTGAAACTTCACTGCAGGAACAGGAAAGAAATCTTAAGCTACGTTTTCATGAAGTATTACAGCGCACAAAACCCCTCACGTTTATTTCAGATCTTTTTTCTGGAAATTTCCAAAGCTTTTATAAGAATAGATGGTTCGGGATTGTTGAACTTTCATTCAGTATTTATGAAAACTATGGCAGAATGAAGTCCGAAGGTTCTGAGAAGCCATTTATCGATGCGGTTCTTGAAGCTTTTAAAACAAGTCATGGAGACACCAAGGAAAAAGCATAAAAAATTGAAATCCTAACACTTAATCTAAGAATAAATCCATCATCAAACAATGAATTTTGATTCGAATTTATCTGCTATGATTTCACACCTATGAAAAAACGTCGCGCTACAGTTATTTACGAAAATGAGCTAGGGATTCTTCTTGTCCCGGATCAGCGAGGCACATTTATGCTACCCGGTGGACATGCCCACAAAGGCGAACCTCGCATCATTGCTGCTATTCGTGAGTTGCATGAGGAAACCAGGTTACGGGTGACAGAGATCAAGTTCCTTTTCGAATTTGAAAGCACCCATTTTCTTCACAAAGTATTTTATGTACGTGCTGAAGGCATTCCCATTCCAAGTGGTGAACTCACAGGGCAGGCTATTGCATATTACTCTAAGGAAAACGCTACGAAGCACATACGAATCATGAATAGTACAAGTGAGATTCTTAAAAAATACTTGTCAAGCACTTTATAACCACTCAAACCAGGTGTACTGATCAATTACAGGTACATTCTCGAGCTGGCATAGCTTCATGGTAAATCCGGTCCCACCTGCATCGGGATCTGCAAGATCAAGGTAAAAAATACCCACCGTCGCCGGCGTTAAATCACCCTGTCCAAGAACCATGACTGAGTTTCTGAAAATGGGTGCAATGATCTGTGAAGTTTTTCCCCTCACCCCTTCAAGGTAGCCATCAACCAGATGCGCAGTTTTTTTATTTTTTCTGGTTTCGTAAATGATTCTGTCCTCATTGAGCAAGGAAATAGCATCTATTGAATATGCTTTCAATCCTTTACGCGCTTTTTTTCTGTGATCTGAATCGGGAATAACTACGTGCATTCGGGAAGGATCAACCGACGATACTCCTTGCGCAAATAATTCATCCGCACCTTTGGCATTCCCGCTTCTGAAATGCACCCGATCCATTTTTTCAGCAAGAATTTTACCGAGCGCCACAAGTTTATCTTCATCCCCGGGAACTACTGCTCTTTTTCCGGCGAGTAAAATAACCACGTTTGCTTTGTTGTATTTTTCAATAAAAGCATTCTGTTCCATAGGTAATTGTTTGTGTTCTGAATGTACGAAGATCTTATACAGATCTAACAAAGTCTAAAGTTCATTGGCATCCTCCATCGTAAAGGCTCAACTTCCACTTTTCTCCTCCATCAAATACGAAGCCCTTAAATCCATTAACAGTTGGCCCAATTTATTCTCACCTATCCATTCACCATTCACTTTTTTCATTCCCCAAAACAGGTCCCGGGGCTTATTTCTGATCCCAATATTTTCTACAAGGATATGTTCACCTGTGATCTTCAATTTCGATTTCAACACTAGATTTTGATCAAACTTTAACTTCAAAACGAGCCTCATATTTTCAATATCCTTTTCACTCATGGGCTCCAAAACCATCTCTTTTTGAGCCCCTTTAGCCTTCATCTTTGCCGCCATCGGACTTTTCTGGCTTCTTATCAACTCCTTTATCTCCTCATTATCAAACCTCAACGCCTGAAACAGCGCCTCACTCGTTCTCCAGATCTTACCATCATATTTCACCGGACTCGCATACATATTCCCCAACCATCCATAAGGAAGATCCACCTTCGTGAATTCAATCACCACCACTTTCTTTTTCATACTTTATAAAATTTTAAAAACACCTCCATAAAAGGCGGCTTTTTGAAAAACATAACACTTTGAAACAAAAAAACCTGAAAACTAAAGTGTATAGCTCAGCCCATTCTCCTCTGCCCACATACGGATAATGCCTATTTCCATTTCCGTCGGATTCCTGTTGTGTTTACCTCTTGCCTGCAACACCTGTTTTTTACGGTTCAGTTCAATTGTAATCAAAGGAACTTCATTCGCATTTTCATCAAAACGGCGCAATGAAAAAATATAGGTATCCCCATCGAGACAATAGTGTCTGTAGGAATACACGCAATGTTCCAGGAACTCACCTTCATAATAAAGCTCATTGGTACGTTTTAACTGCTCAATACCATAAACACGGTCCTCATAGAGCACTTTAAAATCCGGAATTTCAGCATTGGGTAGTTTCCGATAGCCTACTCGCTGCAACATTTTTTGAGTTCGTAATTGCTCATGCCATGCATGCACATCTTCAAGGAGGTTATCCAGCTTTTTATATTTGAGCTCAAGTTTGATTCCTTCTCTGAACACCTTCTGTTCAATATAATCCATGATCTCCCTGGCTCCCTGCGCCCTTAGTCCTTTCTTGTAGAGTCCAGACATCGTTTCTATCCAGAAATCTGCCTGGCCGGTATTTCTGATCGCACGAGAGACCGTAACAGCAAATTGATCATCCTCTACCAGCGTAAACAATTGTGAAGCTATCAAACGCAGTGTCACTGTTAACTCGCCATTTTCCGGCAAACATCGAAAATGATGAGCCGCTTTTTTCGTAAGTTTTAAAGGCAAACAATCCGAATAAACGATGTTTACACCATTTAATTCATCTTTGAACCAAGACCTCTCTACCTCACTTAGCTGATCATTGCAAAAAGCATGAATAAAAGTTCCCGAAATCATAAAATCTGAAAAGAGCGCACGTACCAAATCTTTAAAAAAAACAGGTCCTTCCGATTGCACCGATAATTTATTAAATAATGCCGGCTGAGCCATAAACAGGAAATGTAATTTCTGGAATTCGTATCTTTTAAGATCCAACAAATAATTGGCAGGCAAAAGACCTTCCAACAGATCGTGCATAGATCGCACTTCAGGTGTCCATGTAATCAAGACGTCGGGAGGAGAAAAATGGCAACGGATGATCTCAGCCAGTTCAAGCGTACTGATACGCAAACGCACTAACCTGCCAACGACGAAGCACATTCGATGATACGGATGTGAAGGATCTAATGACAGTCCTTTTTTCAAAATGGCATAATCTTCGGCGCGAATCGTTATTCTCATGATCGCATCAATCACTACTCCATGGGTTTCATACTCTTCGTTCCTCAAGACACCCGCGCGAACTGTTATCACGAGCAGATTCAACCTGGAGCGCTGAAGTTCACGATTGGTTCTTTCCAGCTCAGAACTTTTGATCACCTGAAACCAAAAAGCCTCAGGCAGGTCATTCTTTTTTAATTTTCTGGCAAGAAACGTTATATCAGAAAAAATCTGCGGATATCGGCACCATTTCCGAAATAGAAGCATGACTGTTTCCAGCTTAAAAAAAGGAACCCGTTGATCAATAAGCAACCCTGCATAAGCTATTTTAAATTCTTCATACCGCGAAGGTGCTTCCTTTTGAATAAGCAAGCGGAAAGACCGCACAAATCGCTGAGCGAAATTATCCGTAGCAGAGAAGCGGCCCTCCTCCTTTTCTGAGAGTAGCAGTAAACGTATCTCGTCCTTCCTATTCATTATGATCAAAATATTAAAAAAAACTCATTAAATAAGTTTTCCCGCCGTCCGGACGGCGGGAAAACACTTTTCAGGCAGCTCGGCCTATCAGAAAACGGACAGGCCCCACCCCATCCTCTTTAGTGATCTTTTTCAACCACTGGTAACGATCACATTCTTCCCCATTCAGTGGTTTTCTCGAGTTTTTAAACTCTTCCCTCAGATCGATCTCGGACTTAAACACTTCCAGAATGATCATTTTGTTTCCAACTGTTCTGGCAAGGACAAGACTTCCTGGCATGTTAGGTAACTTTTGCAGGATTTTTCGGAAGAGCTCAAGATTCGCATCAGGATCATCTTTGATTTCATACCGCTTTTTAAACGCTTTCTTTTCGTCGAGTTCCCCCTCCTCAACTTTTCTTTTCAACTCCGTTAATTCTTCTTCAGAAAACGGAATTTCAAAACGTTTCATTTTCCATTCAAACGACGGGATACCGCCATCAACAAGTCTTAAAGGCATAGCACAAAAGATTTAAATTAATACAAGAAAGAACACTTTATCGCCTTCCGGACGGCGATGCAACACGATGATACTTTACGCCGAAGCCAATTGTTCATAACATCACCTGGTGAATTTTTTATCATTTTCTGCATTAACTTTCAAATTTTAAAAGATGAATTATTCCTCACAGCCATGGCGATTGTTAGAACGGGGAGGTTCATCCGTTGAGAAACTAAACCCGACAATTCTAGGGAACAGAACTAAGCGTAAAATCAATTTCATTAAAACTTACCACATGCAGCCACTACATTTCGAATTTTCTCAGGAGGAATTTGAACAAATCGAATTTTGGAAGAAAAGTTTACCACCTCCGGTAGAAGATGTATTCGGTGAGGCCTATTGTTACGAATATATTTTTTACCCAACCGGACTTGGATTGATTAAGCGCGTTCGTCGCATGGATGGTTTTGAACTGGATCTCACAGATTATGCTCAATTTTAGGAGAAGTTATTTTCATGATCGTGAGGATTACCTTATTTTTATCTAAAAACCCATGTCATTCAAAATCTGCTTCTTCCCACTACTCCTGTTAATTGCGACATCGTGCGCATCTGGTGTTGAAAAAGAAAGCGAAAAAATCTCTGAAAAGCAGGATTCGAAAAACAAAAACAACTTGCCGGATTCCATTTCTGAAGAGGTTAATCAAGTCGAACATTTCGACATGTCCAATCCCGCGTTTTTAATGGGAACGAATATCGGATCACTCTTCAATACTTACTTCAAGATTGGTGATTTTGAGAAAATGCTAACCTATACGGACTCCAAGTCCTTGAAAAAATACAGTCGAGAGCGCCTTAAAATCTTTTACCGAAAAGCCGATCTTGGAATGGATCTAAAACTAAGAAACATGACCTCTGAAAAAAACGAAAAGATCCTGCATTACGAGATGGTGTTGAATGGAACAAAGATTATCAAACGATTGCATGTAGTAATTGAAAATGATACCGCCCGTATTGTGCCACAAAATCCAGAATCCGGAAGGATTTTTGAGTAGTGAAAAGTGTGGTGTTTTATCAGGCGGTTGGTTTTGCAAATTCTGTAATTTTCAATTTGTAATTTGTAATCTGCAATTTTTAAACTGAATCCTCAAGCCGCCTGAGGGTAATCCAGCAAATCCCTCAAGCGCTCTTTCGCACGTTTCATGTAAGACGGCACCTGATTCTCAGGCATTCCTAAAAATTCTGCAATCTCACGACCGCTACTTTTAAAGTAGTAACGCATTACCAATAACGTTTTATCCCTGTAGCCCAACTCATTCAGCGCATCTCTTAACGCCCCCTTCATCGACACATATCGCATATCCGCATCACTCTCCAGCGAGGATACAAATTCAACATCGTAAACAAGTGATTCAACCGTATTTCCCTTTTTACTCATCAAATCGAGACACGTATTTTTGGTCATCGTGTACAGCCAGTTCACCAGCTCCCCTTTCGAGGACACATACTTATCCTGACGCGTCCATGCCTTCAAAAGCACATCCTGAGTCACATCCGCAGCCCAACCACCATGGGATTTACCAAGGTATTTTACCGCCGTCGCACGTATCATACCTTCGTAAGACAATAATGTTTCTTCCGTAATTCTTTCTGCCCCACCTTTTTCTACTCTCATATACACCTATTTAAAAATTTACACAATAAAAGTTCCTTACTGAAAAATCAGCTATTCATTAATTGAATGATTCAAGAAATGGCCCCTCTTAACCGGGGCGCTCTATCAGAAGGTGAAAGGAATTACACTATTCATCATAAACGGATCGCGAAGCTTAAACGACCTAACTAATAAATTATAACACAATGCGTGATTATTTTTATTTAAAAGCTTCGTCAGGAAAAATACATTCATAGATAATGGAATAGTGCTGCGTAAAAGTCAAAAAGTATTCCAAAGATAAAAAGAAGGGTTTTAATTGCTTAAATAGCCCTGTAGTTATTCATTTATTGAATTATGTGTCAATTATTGAATTGAAAAAAACAATTTTCAAATATTAAACGTTTGCTTGAAGGACCTATAGAACGGGGTCTTTTTGTCAAAATATTGACCACACTCGCTCCCGGAAAAAAGGATCTCATTGAATGAACCCAAAAAAAGGAAGTAAGGGGCACCCCGGCAAACTGTATGTTTGACGAACAGATCATTCAATGAGAACACTTAACCAAGGAAGTATTCAGATCAATCGTTAAAAGACAATGTGGATTAGAGGAGTTCTCATATTGCGTTTCATATATACGAAAAAGAAACGAGAAATCAAAATTTAGAACTCATTTAGGTTAACCATCTCCGCGCTAAAGAAAGTTTGAAACCCCGATACACTCATCAATCATTGCTATCAGCTAACCGACACCTTATATGTGTTTAAGAATGAGTATCAAGTGGCCCTTTCACACGGTTATTTTTTTTTAACACGCCGATTTTATTGAGGTTATTTTAGCTATCATTGTATGCGGCCATAAAATAAAACAGCTGCTATACTATTGTGCAAAAGAATGCATATGACTGTAACCGTTGATCCAGACATATTAGAAGACTACCTTCACGAAAAGCATCAAGTTGCTTTTATTGAATTGCTAAAGGACCGCACCACTGGAAAAAACATTTTTTGGGGTACGAAATCCTACGAAAGTGATTTTGGAGAAGGTTTCTCAGAGTATGACGAAATTACGAATGAGAAGATTACCGGTAAGTTTGGTCGAGTAATTCAACCAAGAGCAGTAAAGCACAAGGAGATCCAGTCAAAGCGTTCCAAGGACATGGC
>CAIYQV010000457.1 GCA_903928365.1 uncultured Flavobacteriia bacterium | reverse complement strand
TATCCTTGAGCGTTAGAGCTAGAAACACTAATAGTAACATTTCCACCTTGACAGAATGATAATGGTCCATTTGTGTTTATAGTAAAGGTTGCTACAGGATTAACAGTTATAGTTCTACCTGCTGATGTTGCTGCACAGCCGCCATTCTGTGAAACCGTCACAAAATAAGTACCGCCAGTTGTTACATTTATTGATTGTGTCGTTGCACCATTCGACCACAAGTAGCTGGTTCCTGATGAAGAGGTTAAATTAACTGAATTCCCAGCGCAGAAAGTAGTGTTTCCGCTTGCTGAAATTGTTGGTGTTGTCGCTGTTCCAGATTGCGCTGTTACACTAACTGGACTACTCACACTTGTACATCCATTGGTAGCAGTTGCTGTGCATGAATAATTTCCAGTTGCGCTTACCGTTATTGATGAGTTCGTTGATCCATTGCTCCACAAATATGTGCAATTTGTTGCTCCTGATGTAAGCGTAACGTTACCATTGCAAAAAGTAGTTGGTCCTGATGAATTGACAATACTACTTGGAGATGCTTTTACCGTTACAGCTGTTCCTGTTGATGCTTTTGAGCAACCTCCACTTTGTGTAACAGTAACAGTATATGTTCCCGCGGTATTCACATTGATTGATTGTGTTGTTGCACCTGTTGACCATAAATAATTAGTTCCCGAATTCGCTGATAAGGTTACTGATGAATTTGAGCAGATATTTGTTGAGCCACTTGCTGTAATTGATGCTGTTGGATTTACAATTGAAACTGCAACTGGAGTTGATACTGACGTACATCCGTTTCCGTTAGTTACTGTTGCAGAATAGTTGCCCGCACTTGTTATGTTAATTGATTGTGTTGTGGCCCCAGTCGACCAAATATAAGTTGCTCCTGATGCAGCTGTTAAAGTAAGTGAACTTCCTTGGCAAATAGAAGGAGGGCCCGATGTTGAAATGCTATTTGGTGGTACGGCATTAACGATTACATTAACAGTATTGGTTGTGCTTAGCTGTCCATTATTATTAACCGTAACCGAATAACTTCCTGTAGTTGTTGCAACAATTGATTGTGTTGTTGCTCCATTTGACCAAAGATAAGATGTTGCAGTTGTTGCTGTAAGTGTAACACTTCCTCCCTGACAAAAAGTAGTTGGTCCTGAAGGAGTAATTGTTGGTGTGAATATAGCAGCAGTACAAGGTGCAGCTGCCGGAGATAGTGTTAGTCCATTATTTGAAGTTATCGTAATTAAATCGATTTCAAGATTAGTGTTGTTAGGCAAAATAGACAGTAAGTGATTTCCAACAGACAAGTTCGCAAAATTAATGATAAGGCTGGTTGTGCCATCATAGCGATACCATGTCCAATTTGTATCTGTAATGCAATTGATATTTCCTTTTGTGACACCATCCATAGATAAAGTAAATCCTGTATTACTTCCGTTTTTGCTTCTTGCCTTTATCCAAAAGTAATGAGTTGTGTTGGTGGTGCCTCTCGTAACAAAATTATATTCAGCAGCTCCAACAGATTTGAATCCAACACAAGATGTAAAGTTCGTATAGTCGCCTGCGGTAGTTCCTGCTGGTACATATGTTTTAATATCGTTGGTTGTTGATGTTGTATTGTCGTATAATTCTCCTTCAAATACAAAATCTTTTGACCAGTAATATGGATGTGTGTTTTCATGCCATCCATCTAGCTGATAGAAAACAGGAGCAAGCACATTGCTTTTATCGTAAATGTAAGTACTGCCTTGTCTTCGAACATTGATTTTTAAATTTTGTCCATCTAAATTTATAGAGGCTGTTCCAGTGAGTGGAGCATTGCCAACAAAGTTTGAATTAGGTTGAATAGTTCCTGTTATAGCGTATTTACTTGATGTATTATGCTTTCTTGCAACAACAAGTTTAGTTATGTCACCCGCAAAGAAAGAGTATCCTGGTTGTGTTGTATTGTTGATTGCATTTGCTGGAACATCGCCATTCATAAGAGTTCCATTAAATAAAAAGTCTTGGTATCTAGTTGCAACGGCTTCCGCATATCCAGGAATAGCCATTTGCCAAACATAATTATTCGGATTTTGATATGGTTGTGCAGTAACAAAGTATCCTGTTTGGAAATACTCTGCTCCAGACATCGAAATAACTTTTAAGAAGCCTAACCATTGTGCTGGCCTAGGAATTACTTCTTCATTAACCCAACCTGCTGATACGAAAGGAGAATATAATTTATCACCCATCGATATTTCTGTGAATCTTGATTCAGCAACAAATTGCCATCCGTGTGCTGCTCCTTGCCAATACCTCCAAACATTCGGACGTTGCATATAAATATCTCCAGATGAATAACGTTGTCCATTGGTAAAAGAGTTTAACTCTCGTGTTTCTTGCCAGTTCCAGCTGTATAAAGGATGGCCATTTAAAAAGAAATGACTAAATCTAGTAGAGCTTAGGGCTGGCAATGATAAAAACTCTGTAGTATATGAGGCTGTTAACTTTTTCATGCTTCTTCCTATGTATCTACTCCAATCATTTAATCCACTATTTGTATATGCTGTATTTACTGTAGGATCTAGTTTTAATCCTGTGCTTGTCCATGCTGGCATTGTTTCCCCATTCTCAAATATATGATTCAATGGTCGCGACATATTTTTTGTCAACTGATCTAAATAGTAACGCATTGTTTGTCCATCTAATTTAAATGAATCTAAAGGCGATTCTGGACTTAATGTTTTTGTAGTTGTTGAAACAGCTCCGTTTTTATCAATAAATTGTCCTCCTGCATTTTTTTATAAGACAGTTGCTCGTCATTGAAT
>CAIYQV010000456.1 GCA_903928365.1 uncultured Flavobacteriia bacterium | reverse complement strand
ATCAATCTTGGTGGAGGTGTAGTGACAGATATGGGAGGCTTTATTGCATCGGTATTTAAACGAGGACTCGAATTTATTCAGATACCAACCACTTTACTTGGAATGGTTGATGCGGCAATAGGAGGTAAGACAGGTATCGATCTTGGACCATTTAAGAATCAGTTAGGGGTTTTTCAACAGCCACTTCATGTGATTGTTGATCCGGCTTTTTTGGGTACATTAAGCGAACAAGAGCTTATGAATGGGTATGCGGAAATGCTCAAACATGCGCTTATTTCAGACAAATCACTCTGGAATGAATTGCAGATCTCGTCAGTGGAAGATTTGCAGGTTTTAGATCTGATAAAACGATCCACATCGATCAAAATGTCGATTGTCGAAAAGGATCCACTCGAGCAGAATATTCGCAAACTACTCAATTTTGGTCACACGCTCGGTCATGCCATTGAGGGATTTCTTTTAGAAAAGGAGGACCCTATTGGACATGGTCATGCAGTTGCTTTAGGGATGATCTCGGAAACCTATCTTTCCTATAAAAAAGGATTGTTATCCCAAGCAGATATGAATGAGATAGTAGCCCGGCTAATTGCAATATATCCGATAACAGAGATGTCAGATGATGAGATTGAGCAATTGGTTCAACTATGCAGAAATGACAAGAAAAATGAAAAGAACAAAATTAATTGTTCCTTGTTATCAGCAATAGGCAAAGGAGAAATTGATCAGTTTGTTTCTGAAGCAGAAGTAAGAGAAGCATTCCAATTTCTTTTTTCACTTAACCAATAATAGACCCCATGCTAATTACTATTCTTCTTTTACTTTTTACCGTAGTTGTTCTTCCGATTGTCAGTTTTTATTTCGGCACTCCATTGACGAACGAACAATGGGATATCTTGATCCATGCATCTTACTTGGTAGCCGGGGTAGTTGCGTATTGTTTTGTGGTCGGAGAACTAACGATGAACAACTCGCAGGTTGACAAATTGTGGAGTATCGTTCCAATCGGATATACCTGGTATATGACTTGGCTAGGCGGTATGAATGAACGGATGGTACTGATGGCTGTTTTGGTTACCATATGGGGTATCAGATTGACCTATAACTTTGCTCGAAGAGGGGCATATACATGGAAATTCTGGTCAGGAGAGGAGGATTACCGCTGGGAAGAGTTGAGGAAGCGCCCAGGTTTTAATAATCGTTTTGTATGGATGCTCTTTGACCTTTTCTTTATTTGTGCATATCAGAATACACTGATCTTTCTTTTTACGCTGCCCATTTTGACAACATTGGCAGAAGGTACTGCACCTCTTGGTTGGGCCGATATTCTGCTAGCTGTGCTTTTTGTTGGTTTCGTAGTAATGGAATTTATTGCAGATCAGCAACAGTATGATTTTCAAACGGAAAAACACAGAAGAATAAAGTCAGGAGAAGCTTTAGGAGCATATGAAAAAGGGTTTGTTGATACTGGTTTGTGGGCAATTGTTCGTCATCCTAACTATGCCAGTGAACAATCGATCTGGGTCGTATTTTATTTTTTCAGTGTCGTTTCAACAGGTGAGTGGATCAATTGGTCCATTGCAGGCTGCGTATTGCTTTTGATATTGTTTAAGGGAAGTTCTGATTTTTCTGAGGAAATCTCTTCACGAAAGTATTCCCAATACAAGGAATATCAGAAAAACGTTCCCAGATTTATTCCGAACCCGTTTAGAAAGAAGGGGTCAGTTGTTTCGTAAATTATTTAACTTCTCTTTGATCAACTCGAGTTTAGTGATCAGCTCTTGGTGAGGGTGTGAAGTTTCAACGTTGACAGTGGTCTTTTTATTTTTCAAGGCTTTTTTAGCGCCCTCTAGTGTGTATCCTTGCAACTTAACAAGCGTGTAGATCTTGTGAAAGGTTTCGATGTCTTTCGGTGTGAACATTCGATTCCCTTTGGTGTTTTTACGCGGCTGAATTAAGTTGAATTCTTTTTCCCAGAAACGAATTAAGGATGTATTAACTTGGAACATATCAGCTACTTCACCAATGGTGTAATAGAGTTTTGTTAGTTTCTTGAGTTCGAAGGGCTCCATTCGCTGTAAGAATCGTTACCGAAATTAGTCATATTTTTGCACCCGCAATGTACGCTTACATATTCAGGATAAAATATTTGCTCTTCTTATTGTGCTTATGCAGTTTAAGTTTGAGGTCCCAAACGATTGAATCTCAAGATTCTTCTCTGGTTATCTTGAAAGATACAACACAACGAAATACAGCACCCGTTAAGAATAGTAAAGAAGTAGATGAATTGATTAATTTTGCCAAGAGATTCCTGGGAACGCCGTATCGCTATGCAGGTTCAACACCTTCTGGATTTGACTGCTCCGGTTTCATCTCCTACATTTTTGGGAATTTTGGGTTGAGCCTGGTGCATTCCAGTTATGGCATGGCTGAATTGGGTGAAACGGTTCGACTTTCTGAAATTCGGCCCGGTGATCTTATGTTCTTTAAAGGAAGTGATGTTAATTCGACAAGGGTAGGTCATGTGGCGATGGTTGTAGAAGTGACCCCAGAGGCGATCAAATTCATACATTCATCCACATCACGAGGAGTAACAATTGAAAATTTCAAGACGAGTAAATATTTTATTCCTCGCTTCATTAAAGCGAAACGACTCGATTACGGTGGGGACCCAAAATAATAGTATGGAAGAATTGAAGTACGGTGGACGACGCCAATGGCTTTTTGTATTTCTCGCAGGTTTATTTGTGACAAATGCGATAACGGCAGAATTAATAAGTAATAAGCTTATTGAGATACCAATAAAAATTGGCGAACTAGGACCTTTCACAACGATTGTTGGTGTGATTCCGTGGCCTGTAGTTTTCATACTTACCGATCTCTTGAATGAGTTTTATGGCGAAAAAGCAGTTCGTCGCCTATCCTGGATTACTGCTATTCTGATCGCGTATTGTTTCTTGATTGTAAGTATTTCTCTCGCCTTACCAGCCAAAGAGATTCCTGGGGCGGGTTTAGCAACGGATTCAGAGTTCTCTAAGGTCTTCGGGCAGGCGCAAAGCGTAATCATTGGAAGCATCGCTGCCTTTTTGCTATCTCAATTACTAGATGCCACCTTGTTTCATTGGATCAAGCGAAAAACAGGAAATAAATACATCTGGCTTCGCAGTACGGGAAGTACGGTAATTTCTCAATTTATTGATACCGTTGTGGTACTTTATATAGGGTTTGTATTACCAGGGACGATCAAAATGAATGATTTTTTGTCTATTGCTCCGACTAATTATTTCCTGAAACTGTTAATCGCTATTTTGCTCACACCTCTTATTTACCTGGGACATTACCTGGTTAGAAGGTATCTAAAAGAACAACATCAGGTTCCTGATTGACGGTATTTTAAATGCCAGATAAGGTAAAGAATACAAATAAATGCGGCCGCTGCTCCGAATAAAAACGCCCATTTGATACTTTCAAAATTATTCTGATAGGTAAGTAGCGTGGATAATGATCCCGACATAATTCCGAATTCCAGTGCAATGAACATCGTGCCGGCTCCAACACCACGTCGCTTTTCATGCGAAAGATCGGCTGTCCAGGCGAAAAGGGTAGGACTGGACATGCCTGTGGCCAAACCAAAAACAATCGATGAAATGATATAGGAAGTTACATCATGCGCAAAGGCAATCAAAATCATACTGATTACAAGTATGCTCATTCCGATCAAAAGCGCTTTTCTTCGTCCAATATGATCTGATAACGAACTGGTAAAAAGTCGGATAACTATCGTAGAGATGACATACGTCCCAAAGAAAAAGCCCTTATTCGAAATGCCCAGGTAACCTGAAAGATCTGGGGTGAGCACAAATATGATCCCTGAGCACATGGCTGAAAGGAACATCACCACTGCGGAAGGTAGCACAGACGGCTCAAAAACATCTCTCCAGGTGATGAGCAATTGTTTCGGATGAAATGACTGAGTAGAAGAAAGTGTTTCTGCTACCAACTCCAGAATGATTGCAGAAAAGGCAGCTGTAATGGCAGAGATCATGAAGAGGTTGGTCATGCCCAGCGTTTGTTCAATGTAACTTCCAAGAGACTGACCTATTCCAATACCCAAGGAAATAAACGTTCCCCAGATTCCCATTCCAGCTCCACGTTTGTTTTCAGGAAGGATGTCTGTGATTAATGCGGTCGCACCAGTTGGAGTAAATCCGGCACTGAATCCATGTAAAAAGCGAAGGAGTAAGAAAAACCAGATAGAAAAGGAGAGTGGATAGAGTAATGAAACCAGGAAACAGACAAAGATTCCAACTCTCATTACTTTTTTTCTTCCAATAAGATCCGAAAGCTTACCTGAAAAAGGACGAGACAAACCGGCGGAAATAGTAAAAAGTGATATGATCAAACCTTTTTGATCCGCTCCGCCAAGTTTGGTGATAAATTGGTTCAATTCAGGCATGATCAGATTGAAACTGGTCATGAACAGGAACATGGCTGCTGACATGTACCAGAAATTGCGCGAATACGCCTGAAGCATTGTACGAAGATATTCCAAAACATCGGTTAATTAGTGGGGAGACTTATTAATTTAGTAGAACGAACATGTAATCTTAAAAATCAATGATCAAAGAGGCAACATTTGGAGCAGGATGTTTTTGGTGTATCGAGGCTTGTTACCTTGATTTAAAAGGGGTTGTGGAAGTTGTTCCAGGCTATTGTGGTGGACATACCTTGAATCCCAGCTATGAAGAGGTTTGTAGAGGAACAACCGGTCACGCAGAAGTAGCGCGTGTTGTTTTTGATGATGAAAAGGTTTCCTATGATGCGCTACTCGAAGTTTTTTGGTTTGTACATGACCCTACGCAATTGAACAGACAAGGACATGATATTGGTACGCAATACAGATCAGTGATCTATTATCATGATCAGGAACAGGAAGATAAAGCGCGGTATTTCAAGCAAAAATTGCAGGATGAACATGTTT
>CAIYQV010000455.1 GCA_903928365.1 uncultured Flavobacteriia bacterium | reverse complement strand
GTCGAGCACGATTGCAAGTTACTTACACGATATTGCAACGTTCTTGGGACGTTTCCGACCAATTGACCCCCGGTTTGTTTCAGCGGCCGACACAACTTTAGCACCTGCTATCGCAAAGGTACTCCATCTAAGAGTGCAGATCCGATGTCATGATGTTTATAATAACTCATTACTTCGTAATTCCGTACGAATGTTCGTATTTTTGAAAAAAATCCTCCGACATGCGTGCATCACGTATGTTTTCCCTACGCTCCTCAGGAACTGAAAATATCCCGCATTAGCATTTTACGAGAACAGTAGGCAATTCCCGTGCCCTTTTCAAAAGATTAGGGGTCTAAACCCTTTGTAATTATGAAACTGCAGCAAGTTCGTTTTTACTTTTGCGTTTTACGCACTGTTTCACCAATCAAAGCATTTGTTTCGTCTCCGAATTATGATCCTCAGTAAGTATACACTGTTTCGTCTGACGTATAGCGTGTTGGTATTATGTTTCGTGATCAGTATGATATGATACGTATAACATGTAGTACCAAATGTCTTCCTTGTCCTACAGGCATCACCGCCGTCTCTATTTTTTATGAATGTAACATGTCGAAACGACGCCGGAAGCAACAAGGATGTGCTCCAATTTATTGCGAGAATCCATTTTGTCCTCAGGATGGAAAGGCGTACACCAGCATGTCGGCATTTACTCAACATATTGGCAGATCAGCGTCATGCGAACAATATGTTCACGGTCATTTGAATTTACGTTCCATTACTCGCGAAAATGCCACCTCCTCTACTGTTGTAACAAACACCAAAAAGCCCTCTGTGTTACGCCGCGACATGGTAAACAACATACCGCCTCTTCCTGATGATGAAGAGGATTTGGGATTTGCAGATACCGATGCACACAGTTTGCCATGCGATGACGAAGACGCCATTTTCGACAACGAAAGCAATTGTCTTGACGTGCCTACCTTTGCTTTCCGGCCACCGCAAGAAGGTGCCGTTTTGTCCAGTAGTGGATTTATGTACACTACTCAACAAAAGTGGACCGTCGCATTGTTGAAATTACTGGACGACATAAATGCTCCTGATTACGCATTTCGTTTGATTATTGAATGGGCTTTATCCGCTAAAGATGATGGATACAGTTTTCGACCACCTGGCGGTGTTACACGGAATGCAAATGTTGATATTTTATTCAAGTCTGTACCTAATGCTCCCCTTCTTCGCCCCTCTATTCAACCCGTGCGGCGTGTTGACGGTTCCTCAAGCAACGTGATTGTTTTTGATTTTGTTCCTCAACTTCTACGCCTGCTCCAAAACCCCAGTGTCATGAAGCCAGAAAATCTTGCTATCAACTTTAATGCTCCCCTTTTGCGTTATGAAAGTCCTGGCAATGTTCTTGGTGAAGCATTGTCCGGTAGTGTATACCGTACTGCTTATCAGCGCTTCATCAGCGACCCTTCTCGTCAGCTGTTTGTTCCTATTATTCAATGGATTGATCGCACTTCCGTGACAGGAAATGATAGGTTTTCTTTAAAACCTTACATGTTTACGCCCGCAATTTTTACCGAATCATTTCGTCGAACATTCAAAGCTTGGGGGTATCATGGATTTCTTCCAAAATCTAAAAAATCCTCAGCGCAAAACCAAACCAAAAAACAAGGTGTCAACATTGGCAACTATCACGCCGAGCTTCGTGTTGTCTTAAATACATTCCGTTCTGCCAACAATCGTCTTCGAAATATAACTCTTCCTATTGGACCTAATGGAAGCATTACGGTGGATATTGTTACGTGCATTTTGTTTGTCATCCAAGACATGCAAGAAGGCGATATGTTGTGTGGTCGATATGGACCACACACCCCTTTAATTAAAAGGCATTGTCGCTCCTGTGATGTCAGTTACGACGACCTTGACAATCCAGAGGTTAATTGTACCTTTCTGCTTTCTCGCAACATGGATTTTATTGCTCAAAGTGAAGACAAAGAACTCCGGTCACGTTGGTCTCAGCACAAGTTGGATAATGCATTCAATCACATGCCACTGGCTGATCCTGTACGTGGAATATTCGGCGCAACTCCTGTGGAAACCATGCACGCGTATCGTAAGGGTATGATTGAAATGGTAACCTTTCTTGTTTTGGATAATGTTCCGCCAAGCAAAAAGGCATTGCTTGACGATCTTGCATTAAAGTTTCACAAATCTCACCGTCAAACTTGGCGAGGTGAATACCCTGCTACTGACTTCACAAATGGCATTACAAATCTGACCAAGATTAGTGCTTCAGAGCGACTAGGTTTGGTTTTTTTGTTTGTAATTTTGGCGCAATACCATGAAGGGTGGCAAATTTTGGAATCTGCGCTGAAACAACGTACAGATACATCTCTTACTGATGTAGTGGAATTACTCGAGGCCATGCTATGTTTTGATGCATGGCTCAACCGAGACACGTTTTGGAATTCAGAAGACGCTGAAAATGCCAAAGAATCAGCACAATTTTCTATCAAAGTTTTGATGGAAATGTGCAGC
>CAIYQV010000454.1 GCA_903928365.1 uncultured Flavobacteriia bacterium | reverse complement strand
TAAAGCTACCCAAACCCTTCAGACATATCGGATTTGAATTGCATGCTGCATTCTATTTTTGTGCTTCTGTCGTTTTATTGTTTCTTTTCCCAAAACGTCATCTGCTGGTAGGGATTGGATTAGCTGCTTTTGGGGTATTGATCGAATTAATGCAGCATGCTTCAAATCGTCTTGTACACAAACGCATCCATGGCAATTTTGATCCGGAAGATATTGCCTACAATATTTCAGGTATTCTTCTGGTCTTTGTGCCCTTTTATGCATTTAAATTTTTGAGGTATATATTCAAATAAAGCGAATTTCAATTAGATATTTGCACCGTGAATTGGATCTGGTCATTTACAAGAAACGGGAGATATTCGTAACTCGTTACCATAATTTCAGAGCACATTTGATTTAACGTACTCATTGTGATTAAATCATCTAAATCTCATTTTAAATCCTTCACACATCGTACTGAGAATCCTGTTCCTTTATCCGAGACTGGGAAAACAAGTGCATCGATATCTTCACCTCTCATGATCATCATCGAAAACTGACCATTTCCACTGTCGGCCAGCCATTGACCATAGTATCCTTCCCCTTCAAATTTACCGGATGCATTCCGCACACCATTCGGCAAACCTTTGAAATCCGACATATACATGAACGGACCGTCATACCAGCCTTTCTGATGACGCAACAGTTTACCAGCCTTGTTCGGACCACCATAAAGATCTATGAGCTCACGGTATTCAGATTCCGTTGCAACATGCCAACCCTCAGGCGCAAGTCCGCGAGGATCGGTAACAGCAAACGTATTGTACAACAAACCTCGGGTTCCGTACTCATTCTGGTCATTGTTATAATAACAACATGCCGGCTGTTTGTCCTTCGCTGCTTTTTTCCATTCTTTTAGCCCGGGAACGAGTGGAATCGGATCACCATTTCGAAAGACTTGAACATCAAGGTTTTCGGCCATCCATTTGTTCGTTCCTACCGGAAACGATTTGATCTTTTTGCCTCCCTTTACAGGTGATTTCGGTTTTATAAGCGTTGCAGGATCCGATGTCCCATAAAATTTAGCCTCTTGAGGAAGAAACTCCCAGTGCATTTTTAGAACCCTGGTGCAGAAGCCGTTCGGTCCCAAACCAATATCCGTTCGAAACGTCCATCTAAGCTGGTGAAGAAGCATGTCCTCTGCCTCTTTCCATGGGAAGCGCCTTGGCCATCCTTGTTTGGGATGGTATCCGATATCCTTCTCGCACATAAACGCGAGCACAGCTATTGACTCTTCCGTAGCATGTTCTACTACAGCACGCAGAGGACGATCGATCCGCGTGATCATAATTCTATCTCCGGTATTTATCTCATTGTGATGCGCGTCTTTCATATACGTTTTCCTTAATCTAAATTCCCTCTAGCTATTACAATAAATTTGTGCTCTATTTCCCAACCAAAGCACCCGACTTCAATTCAAACTTCTCAGCGCCATAGCGATCACTCAACATATAGTCAAAGAGCACCCCGGGAACGTCACTTTCGTGGAATTTTCTGTCCTTGTAAATGAAATATTCTTCATCCACTTGCTTGATACACCTCCTTAATACATTGGTCATTTTATAGGTGACGGATTTATCAGATAGCGCACGGTAGGTTAAAATACTGTAACTCGTATCCACATCC
>CAIYQV010000453.1 GCA_903928365.1 uncultured Flavobacteriia bacterium | reverse complement strand
TCATGGGATTCTCTATGGAAGGTGATTACGGTGTTCAAGTCAGTAATATTGGTATGCGCGGTTGCAGTGGAACGATCTTTGGTTCGATGGATCAAAATTTGCTAGGCCGCATGTATGCTGATCTAAATACAGAATTGATTATCCTTCAGTTTGGTGGAAATTCAGTACCTGCGTTCAGAGACAGTAGCTCTGTTCGTGCCTATTGCAAATACATTCGCGGACAGATCAGTACCTTAAAAAAGCTCAGACCTTCTGCAGCAATTTTATTCATCGGCCCCAGTGACATGTCGAAATTAAAAGATGGCGTCTTTCAAACGTATCCATTACTCCCTTACTGCGTTTCCTTGTTGAAGAAAATAGTTATTGAAACAGGTTCCGGATATTGGGATCTCTATGCCGCGATGGGAGGAACGAATTCGATGCCGTCTTGGGTTGAAAAAGGATATGCTGGAAAAGATTATGTGCATTTCAGTAATAGAGGTGCGAGTATCGCTTCTCAATTATTCTTCGATGCTTTCGCCGCAGAATATGCCAAATGGAAAAAAGGAGGAATAGCCGGAAGCCCATCGCCACAGCCTTAAAGCTTCTCCAAACAGCTTTATTCCTTGTGGGTATCTTTCCTGTTTTCGGTCAGACGGAAACCCCTATTTCTGATCTCAGAAACTATTCACATCCTACCGTTTTCGGATTGGACACCAGTATTCCTTCCAAATATCCTTTTATTGATCTTTCGAAAAACAACTTTACGTTCTACAGTGAGGAAGCTCCGAACTGGATGCATTTTTTTAGAGAATTTGACGCAATGGTTTCCAACAAAGACCGCAAACTCAATTTTTATCATCTCGGCGGATCACATTTGCAGGCGGATATCTACACGCAGGTATTCAGAAGTTCGCTCCAGAGTTATTGGGAAGAAGTTTGCGGTGAACGCGGTCAAGTGTTTCCGTTTTCCTTGGCAGGAACGAATAACCCCACCAATTACCGTTTCAGATCTCCTAATAAATGGAAAGGCTACCGAAGCGTGTCTGTGCGCCCGGAAAATCTGGATTATGGCTTAAGCGGTATCATCGTCACTTGTCCCGATTCTGTGATTCGCCTTACATTCAGTTATGACCGAACGGATGTAAGACCGGAATTCAGTGCTTTTCGCATTCTTCACAATGTTGGCAAAATGCCTTATTCTATTTACCTTCTCAATGAAAATGTAGGTATCACGGAAATCATTACCAACGAAGAATCGGGATACACCGAATTTCTATTGAATGCAGAGATCGATTCTTTATCACTCGAATTCGTGAAAAAGCCAAGTTTTAATTCCGGCCTGGAGCTCTATGGCGTGACCTTGATGAATGATGAACCGGGCGCTTCTTACTCAACCATTGGTGTCAATGGTGCTGCACTAAATACCTATCTGGGAAACACCCATTTTGAAGAGCAATTGTGTTTGTATCCGCCTGACTTTTTCGCTTTTTCCGTTGGAACCAATGATGCCAATGTTCCGGCAAATTCCTTTGATCCACAACGATATAGATCAAACCTTGAACAAATGATTCTTAAGGTACTGCACTGCAATCCCGATTGTGCTATTTTGCTTACCGTGCCAAATGATGCTTACTATCAGAAAAAATATCCGAATCCGAATCTCGCTAATTTGCGTCAAATGATTTTCGAACTCGCAGAACAGTACAAATTAGCTGTGTGGGATTTTTATGGGATCATGGGGGAATCGGGTTCCTCAAAAACGTGGTTGAACAATGGGCTCATGCAAGCAGATCTGGTGCATTTCAGTGGCTTGGGATATCAGATTAAAGGTCAACTTTATTTCGATGCATTTCTGAAGTTCCTCGAACAAATGAGGAATACCGAAAAAATGAAATAGTTTTACACTCGCAAATGGAAAGACTATACGACATATTCAGTTTTGCAGCTACGGATCGAATGGTATTCAACCGTCTGGATTTCTGGCTGTTCTTCCTGGCATTTATGATCGTGTTCTCCGCCTTACACCGCAAACAGTTGGTGAGAAGTATTTTCTTCACGATTGTCAGTCTTTTTCTGTATTACAAAACCTCAGGTTTGTTCGTAGTCCTATTGGGTGGATCTATTGTAGTCAACTTTTTCCTTGGTAAATGGATCTTCCAATCGCAGTCTGAAAAAGGAAAGAAATGGATCATTTCCTTAACAGCTGTTTTCAACCTGTTCTTTCTGGCATTCTTCAAATACGCCTATTTCTTTACCGATTCCTACAATGCCTTATTCCACACCAACCATGAAGTATTTAATTGGTTTGCACAGATCGGGAATGGATTTTTCGGTGATGGATTCTTTGAGACGAAGATCCTGTTGCCCGCTGGAGTAAGTTTCTTTACGTTCCAGTCGATATCGTATGTGGTTGATATCAATCGCAAGGAGATCGAACCTGTTAAAAACCTGTTTGATTACGCTTTTTACGTCACCTATTTCCCGCACGTGATCATGGGTCCGATCGTACGAGCACGCGACTTCATCCCTCAGATTTATCAGCCTTTCTCCTTAACCAAGGATCAGTTTTCCTCTTCCGTTATATTAATTGTAAAAGGGTTACTCAAAAAGATCGTCCTTGCAGATTATATTGCCGTGCACTTTATCGATAAGATCGTAGATGCACCGCAAGCCTATCCAGGATTTGTAAGTGTGCTCGCTATGTGGGGATATTCCCTTCAGATCTACGGGGATTTCTCAGGTTATACGGATATCGCAATTGGCATCTCGCGATTGATGGGCTTCGAACTGCTACCGAATTTTAATTCTCCGTACAAAGCGAATAGCGTTGCCGATTTCTGGCGCAGGTGGCATAAATCACTCGGTGCATGGTTGCGTGATTACCTATACATACCACTTGGTGGTAACCGCAAAGGAGGATGGGGAACCTACATTGCCACGACGGTGATCTTTATCTTTTTGTTCTTCATTTTACAATGGTATGAATTGATCTGGGTATATGCCGCCATGATGCTAGTTTACCTGCTGGGTGTGCTCATTTCACCTTCGTTCAAGCAATATGTGCATCGCGACCTCAACCTTCTGATCACCATGATCGTGGGTGGCTTATGGCATGGCGCCAGTCAGAATTTTGTGATCTGGGGAGCTATGAATGGATTGGCACTTGTGGTTTATAATTATTGGAAAAAGATCAGTCCGTATGAGAACCGTTCGTGGTGGATTGTCCATTTCTGGAAGATCTTTTTAACGTTCAATTTCATCACTTTTACGCGAATCTGGTTCCGCTTGGATGAAGCCGGAGAACCAGGCGCAATGATCTACCATATCTGGAATCACTTCGATTTTTCTTGGGAAGTGTTTGTGAAAGTGCTGGAAACGTATCAAAGTGTGTTCTGGGTTATTCTTTTCGGCTATATATTGCATTGGCTGCCGGAGTCCTGGAAGAAGAAAGGAGAACGAACCTTCGCAGGTTTCCCGATGGTTTTTCAGGCAGCTGTCGTTGCGGTAATTGTGATCCTGATGTATCAGGCTGTTTCAGATACCTTTAAGCCTTTCGTTTATTTTCAGTTCTGATGCTGGGAATCTTTCAATTGCTCACAGAACTCCTTCTGTGGACAGCCACGCCGCTTATCTTTTTGCTGATCTTGCGGTTCTATCATAAGGAAACAATGGCTTATCGTGTCATAGTAGCAACAGTACTTTCTGTCATAAGCCTTTTAATGCTATACGTCCTTAGAGCTTTCTTACTGGCTGAAGCAATGACCAGGTTTAACCCTTTCTAACCCATTATTCAACGAGTAGAATATCTTCTGCTCGAAAGGAAAGTTTTACAGAGAATCCAGCTCCGGGCTCAGAATGGATCTTCATCGATCCTTTAAATGCTTTGGTTCGTTCTTCAATACTATTCAGTCCAACACCTTTTTTCAGTTCTTTCATGTCAGCCCCCTTTCCATCGTCTTTATAGGAAAGAATGATTTCCTCATTTACCTTTTTAATCGAAAGAACAATCTGTTCAGCGGCAGCGTATTTCAAGGAGTTATTGGTAAGCTCCTGAACCACCCGATAGATGTTCACGCTAAATCCCTTCTCGAGTTTCATGTCATCTGAGATAAAATCAAATTTTACGGAGGGATGCAAAGTTGCAAGACGTTCATATAAAAACCCGATGGAATTCATCACACCTGAGATAAGAATTTCTGAAGGAAAGAGATCACGACAAACGCGTCTCAAATCAGTGATCGATGATTGTACGATCTGATAGAGATCTTCAAAGTTCTTTTCCTGATCCGGATTACGCTCTTTGGCCTGAGAGATCAATAATCCAACCACCGTTAAATTACCTCCAAGTGAATCATGTAAGTCTCTT
>CAIYQV010000452.1 GCA_903928365.1 uncultured Flavobacteriia bacterium | reverse complement strand
TAACGGTGGTACACCGAAAGGCTGTAAAAACAATGGAACCTGTAGTTCTGGCGGATGTAATAAACTAGAGGTATATGATTGGCTGGCGAATATTGCTTTGCCAGGCGGACAATCACCTTATGACATAGTAGAAATTCGGTTTAAGAATAGCCGAAAAAGTTTTTACCGAAATGCAAACGGACTTTCGTTGTTTGCAGGAGATGTGGTAGTTGTGGAGGCAAGTCCAGGCTATGACGTTGGAGTCGTCTCAGTGGTCGGTGAATTAGCCAGAATTCAGGTAAAGAAAAAAGCGCCGGGCTTCAAGCCGTTGGAGGCAAAAAAAATACTTCGAATTGCTTCTCAGGAAGAGATCGATAAATGGATTAATGCGCGGTCGCTTGAAAAGGAGGCGATGTACAAATCGCGCACCCTCGCTCTGAATTTGAACCTTGAAATGAAAATTTCGGATGTGGAGTATCAGGGAGATCTTTCGAAGGCAACGTTTTATTATACTGCAGAAGGAAGGGTGGATTTCCGTCAATTGATCAAGGACATGGCAGATCAATTCAAGATTCGGATTGAAATGCGCCAGATTGGATCTCGTCAGGAGGCATCAAGGCTGGGGGGAATTGGTTCGTGTGGCCGTGAATTGTGCTGCTCGACTTGGTTAACGGATTTTCGTTCTGTTTCCACTTCAGCGGCGCGTTATCAGCAATTGTCACTGAATCCTCAAAAGCTTGCAGGCCAATGTGGTAAGTTAAAGTGTTGTCTCAATTACGAGCTCGACATGTACCTTGATGCCATCAAGTCTTTTCCAAAATCAGATACCAAGATCTACACAGAAAAAGGTTCTGCGTTTCATATCAAAACGGATGTTTTCAAGCGTCAGATGTGGTATGCCTATGAAGGAGAAGCGGCAATAGGTAGTGGCTTGATCGCACTCGATCCGGATCGAGTGAGGGAGATCGTTACAATGAATAAGGAAGGTAAAAAACCGAAAGAATTACTGGAATTTGTTGCTGAAGTAGTTGTGAAGGAGCCGGATTATACCAATGTAGTTGGTCAAGATAGTTTGAATCGCTTTGAACATGCATTCAAGTCTAAAAAGAAGAAAAAGAAAAACGGTCCAAGAAAAGAACAGGGAGAAAACAACCCGGCCCAGCCGAAAGCCCACACACAACAGCAAAATAAGCCCGCAGACAATGAAAACAGGCCTGTAGGAAACCGGAATAAACGTCATAAACGCCGCGGTGGAAATTCAGGTAAACCCAATGGAAATGAAGGCGCAAATCAGTAGTATAATTGTGGTGGTTGGTTTCTTGTTAGCAGGATGCTCCTCTGCTCCAGTGTATGAGAAGTCTTATGATTTTGAGAACAATGAATGGTCTCAAAAGGTAAAACCTTCTTTTACGGTCGATATTCAGGATACGTCTAAAGCGTACAATTTTATCATTACACTTCGAACAACGACCGAGTACAAATTCAGTAATCTATGGATTTACTTGAACACGGCGACTCCTGATGGTCAAAAAGTGCGTGAGCCTTATGAGATCAAACTCACCAACCCTGATGGGTCTTGGACGGGTAAAAAAACAGGTACCATCGTTGAAAAAAGTATCTATTTCAAAAACAGAAAATTACCCAAATCAGGCAAGTATATTTTTGTCATCGAACAGGGAATTACGGAGAGCAGAATAGATGAGGTAATTGATATTGGCCTACTCGTTGAAGAGGTCGCTGCCCCCTGATTTTTTATCCTTTTTGTCCGATTTCTTTATTGCACCAAGGTCCAGTGAATACGATACATTGAGAATGTGTTTCGTATCAGGCCGAGCGGTATTTAACTCCTGATCAAGGATATATCCCAAGGCAAAATTGTGAGGGCCTTTCAAATCAAGTTGCGCTCCGATAAACATGCGGTATTTTGTTAATTGACGTCCCGCAGGACCGTAAGAAGGGTTGTAAAAAAATTCAATGCTCCAGATTGGACTCCATTTGGTTTTTTTGATGTCATAAGTTATCTGAGGCTTCAAACGCACGGCTTGATCGAATTCAGCATCGTAGGAAGATTGCTTTGTGCCACTGAATGAATATTGATAACGTACTCTTAGTCCGAGGCCCAATCTGTCAAGCGTATGTTTCATATCGGCATTTACATTGAGCCTGTTTGAAAAGAGGTAATTCCCGTATTTATCTTTATCCAGGATGGAACGGTAATCAACAGAGGGCCTAAGCCATTTGGTAAGTTTATATTTTATAGAAGCTTGTGAGAAAAACGTTTCAAGACCATCGCTGCCAACGCGATTCGTTAGATCAATGCTCCATTCCCAGTTTTTTTTGAATTGGTTTTTCACTCCGGTTTGAAGCCAGATTTTACCCTCTTGCTGTTGTCCAAACAACGCAATCACCCACAAAAAAGAAATCAGGAATAGGGCAGACTTCATTTAATCAGCGTAATTGTTCCGGCATCAACATCTTCATTTTTACCCAATTCGATGCTTACTTTCACGGCGTCGTTACTGTAGTAGTCATCATCATTATTGGTGGCATTTGGCCCTGGATGGAATAGCTCATTGTATGCAAAAATGGTATACGTACCGGGCTGCATGTAATCAAACTTAAAGGTTCCGTCATAGTTACACTCTACCTTATCATCGAAGACAAGGTCGCCATCTCCATAAACGATATACACGTCTTCTTTGGCGCCAGAAAGGACAACACTGTCGGTGAGAATCCCATTGACATAAAGTCGCTGATTCAGAACGATTTTTCCAGTAATGGACGATTTTCCTCCGGTGCCCTCATATTTGGCACAGCCAGAAAGCAGCAACAAGGTTCCTAAGAGAAAAGAAGTTGGTTTGAGCATATTTTTGTATTTGAGTAATTGACGCAACGGTTTTACCTTTTTTTGCGTCTTTAAAAGTAGCTTTTTCAGTTAATAATTTAGTAATATTAACGTCAGAAGCCATTCAAAGGTTGATACACGATGCTAAAACAACTCCTTTTAATCCTAGCAATACTGACATGTTCAGTTTCAAATGCGCAGCTATGGATCAATGAATATTCTTGTTCCAACGTTTCCGGAATTACAGATGCATTTGGTCAAAGAGAAGACTGGATCGAAATTTACAATGCTGGGTCAGGCGCAATAGATCTTACAGGCTATTACCTTTCTGATAAATCCAGTAATCTGACCAAGTGGCAAATACCAAGTGGTTCGATCAACGCTAATGGATATAAAATGGTTTATTGTTCTAAACGTGATTTAGTATCCGGAACGCAATACCATCCTAATTTTTCCTTAAAACAAACATCTAATGAGTGGATTATTCTTGCGAATCCATCAGGAGTGGTTGTAGATTCCATTAAAATAGTTCATTTGACAAAAGCGGACCATTCTATAGGACGATCCGCTAATGGCGCTGCTGACTGGAAACTTTTTACCACCCCCACTCCAAACGCTGCAAATACTGGCGGACAAAATTTTTATATACCCACACCCGTCATGAGTCTTGCTCCAGGATTTTATGCGGGTTCTCAGACCGTTTCTATTACCTGTAGTGATCCTTCGGCAACGATTCGTTACACCACAAATGGTTCGAATCCAACAACAACCTCAACGGCTTATTCTGGACCGATTTCCATTAACACAACCACCGTTTTGAGGGCTGCGGCGTTCGGAACGGATCAACCATCCTTTACAGAGACGAACACGTATTTTATTGGGGTTACACACACCATTCCCGTAGTATCCGTATGCAGTCAGCAGGTATATGATTTGGTAGCAAATGGAAATCAAGGTGGCTCAACAAAGGTTGGTGCATTTGAGTTGTTTGAAGACGATGGCTCGTTTATAGATGAAGGTCAGGGGGAATTCAATAAACATGGAAATGATTCATGGGCCTATGATCAGCGAGGGTTTGACTATATTACGCGTGATGAGTTCGGCTATGCTGCCGAATTAGAGCATCAGATATTTCCGGAAAACACAAGAGATAATTTTCAACGAGTTATTCTCAAACCGGCAGCCAGTGATAATTATTCATTTGAAAATGGCGCCCATATTCGCGATGCATTTATTCATACACTTTCCATACGCGCCGACATGAAATTGGACGAACGCACATGGCGTCCTTGTGTTGTTTATTTGAATGGTCAGTATTGGGGGGTGTATGAAATCCGAGAAAAAGCGGATGACCATGATTATACGGAGTATTATTTCAATCAGGATAAATTCAATCTTCAATACCTAAAAACTTGGGGTGGCACCTGGATGGAATATGGTGCACCAAACGCTCAACCTGATTGGAATAATCTGGTAAATTACATTCAAACCAACAACATGGGTAACCCCACCAATTTTGCTTATGTCGACAGCTTACTCAATTGGGAGTCACTTTGTGATTATTTTATGTTCAACTCTTATGTTGTCAATCAAGACTGGTTAAACTGGAATACAGCTTGGTGGAGAGGAATGGATCCATTGGGCGACAAGAAAAAATGGCGTTATACACTTTGGGACATGGATGCTACCTTCGGTCATTATATCAACTATACAGGCATTCCAGACGCAACAGCAAATGCTGATCCATGTAATGTTGAGAATCTTCCGAATCCAGGCGGGCAGGGACATACCGAGATCCTTGACAAACTGATTAATGAAAACCCTGCGGTGGAACAATATTACGTGACCAGATATGTAGATCTCGTAAATACCTTTTTCTCTTGTGATTACATGCATTCGCTTTTGGACAGCATGATAAATGAGATTACCCCTGAAATGCCTGGTCAGGTATCTAAATGGGGGGGAACTATGCCTGGTTGGCAATCAAGAGTTCAACAGTTGAATGATTTTATTGACGCCCGCTGTGCCGCACTGGAGCAGGGATTGATTGATTGTTATAGCCTAACAGGTCCGTTTGATGTTACGTTTGATGTTTCTCCGGTAAACGCTGGAGAGATCAAGGTAAATTCCATGTGGGCCCCATCTTATCCATGGAGTACGCAATATTTTGGAGGAATAAGCACCAATTTAGTTGCTAGACCGTTACCAGGTTTTGTATTTGACCATTGGGAATATACCATCGGGCCTATGTTGAGTCCAATTACATCAGACACGAACAGTCTGAATATTTCCGGTGCAGAAAACATTGTAGCATTCTTTATTCCGGAAACACCTGACCTGGATGGTGATGGTTGTCTGAATACGGACGAAACACTCGCCGGCACGGATCCGAACAACCCCGATACGGATGGTGATGGTGAAAATGATTGTGCAGAAATTGGAGCTGATCCAGCAAATCC
>CAIYQV010000451.1 GCA_903928365.1 uncultured Flavobacteriia bacterium | reverse complement strand
TCCAGACCTTGAAACAGGGAAATTAGGATTCAAAGAAGGCATCTATATGGCATCCTGCGATGAAATCCACTTAACGATTCATGGTAAGGGTGGTCATGGGGCAACTCCTCATGAATGTATCGATCCAATAACTATTGGTGCGAATATCGTTTTGCAATTACAACAAATCGTCAGTCGAAAGTGCGATCCAAAAATCCCTTCGGTTCTGACTTTTGGACATTTCGAGGCGCTTGGTGCAACCAATATCATCCCGTCGAAAGCAAAATTGAAAGGTACATTTCGAACCATGAACGAACCCTGGAGAGCCGAAGCCCTGACTTTGATCGAAAAACAGATCAGAAGTATTGCAGAAAGCCAGGGCGCTACTGTTGAACTGGAAATCAGCAAAGGATATCCTTATTTAGAGAATGATCCCAAAACCACCCAAAAACTGCGTGCTAAAATCGAGGAAACATTTGGTTCGGAGAAAGTAGTAGACCTTCCCATAAGACTTACTTCTGAGGATTTCTCTTATTATTCACACGAGGTTCCTGTATGTTTTTTCAGGCTCGGGGTGCGTAACGAAGAACGGGGTATTGTTTATGGTGTGCACCACCCAAAATTTGACATTGATGAACATTCCCTTATTATTGGAATGAAAGCCATGTGTTTAGCTGCTCTGTAAAATGAAAAGATTGCTTTATTTTTTGGTGGTTTTGGGAAGTTTCTCCTGTTCCAAAGAGGTAAGAGTTTCAAAGGATCTTGCCGGTACCTGGGAATTAACTTCCTACAAACGAACAGACGCTGAAGGTCTTATAATTTATCCAATTGCATCCGGTAAAGCAGATTTTAATGCCTACGAAAAATCCAATGATTCCTCTGCCTACTCTTGGTCTATCATTACGGATGTTTCGGGTTCATTGGATTCAACGACTCAACAAGGCACCTATAAATTGGTTGAAAAATCCAATTTCATGTATGTAGCAGAGATCGACTCATTAAATCAAATCTCCTCCTACACGAAATACCGAATCTTGACATTAACTCAGACCGACCTAGAAATCGAATTCTCTAAAAATTCGAACACGGATATTTTATTGTTTCGTAGAAATTAATTTGCCATTTCACTCATGAACTTAATACGCATGAGTCGAAGTTCTTCTTCGGTATAATCGCCATCAAATTCGCGATAGGCATCTTTCAGATCATCGGATTCTGCCTCAGAAAAGTAATCATAGATCTCTTCCTGATTTTCGGGGTCCAAGATCTCATCAATGTAATAATTGATATTCACTCTCGTTCCGGAAGAGACAATTGCTTCGATTTCTTCGATCACCTCATCCATTGATTTACCTTGTGACCTTCCTATATCCTCCAAAGGCAACTTGCGATCGATATTTTGAATAAGCTGCACCTTCAAACCCGATTTGTTGACCAATGATTTAACAACCATATCTTGCGGTCGTTCGATTCCATTGTCCACTACATAGTTGTGAATTAGCGCAATGAAAGGCTCACCATAGCGAGAAGCCTTGCCTGTTCCTACCCCTTGAATATTGGTTAATTCATCTATCGTAATCGGATACTGGAAACACATGTCTTTTAGGGACGGTTCCTGAAAGATCACGAATGGAGGAATATTCTTTTGTTTCGAGATTGATTTTCGAAGATCTAATAACATATCGTAAAGCGCCTCGTCAAAGGCACCTCCTTTACCATTAAGTGTAATTCCTCCGTCATCATCATCTGTGTTGGAGAAATCATGTTCTTTCAACAATACAAATGACTGAGGATTTTTAAGAAACTCCTTTCCTGCATCAGATAATTTGATCGTACCATAGGTTTCGATATCCTTGTACAAAAGACCTCCTAAGATTGTTTGACGAATAACTGCATTCCAGAAATGTTCATCTTTTTCTTTCCCTGAACCAAATCCCGGTAGAGCATCATGTTTGTATGACTTAATATCCGAAGTAACATGGCCTGACAAATACGCACAATAATGCTTTGCTTTCTGCATCTCCTGGAGGTCTCGAACCGCTTCAAGAAGCATCACCACATAATCTTTGCCTTCAACACGCTCGCGTGGATTTCTGCAGTTATCGCAAAAGTCATTGCAATTATTTTCATCGAACTGCTCTCCAAAATAATGTAGGATGAATTTCCTTCGACAAACAGACGTTTCTGCATATGAAACAATCTCACTTAACAACTGACGTCCTATTTCCTGCTCCGCAACTGGTTTCCCTTGAAGAAATTTCTCCAGTTTTTCGATGTCTTTGTAACTATAAAAAGCAATACACTCTCCTTCTCCTCCATCTCGTCCAGCTCGTCCGGTTTCCTGGTAATAACTTTCTATGGATTTCGGAATGTCATGGTGTATCACATAGCGTACATCTGGTTTATCGATTCCCATTCCAAAAGCGATTGTCGCAACAATAACATCCGCTTCTTCCATAAGGAACATATCCTGATGCTTTCCTCTCGTCGCAGCATCCAGTCCCGCATGATAAGCCAAAGCGTTTACACCATTAACCTGCAGCAATTCTGCTAATTCTTCTACCTTTTTCCTACTTAGGCAATAAACAATACCACTTTTCCCCTCTTGGGACCGAATGTATTTGATGATCTCTTTTTCTACATCCCTTTTAGGACGCATTTCATAGTACAAATTATCTCTGTTGAAAGAGGACTTGAAAACAGTAGCGTCCAGCATGTTCAGGTTTTTCTGAATATCGTACTGAACTTTTGGTGTTGCGGTGGCAGTAAGTGCTATAATTGGCACATTGGATATCTTTTCGAAAATTTCACGCAATCTGCGGTATTCCGGTCTGAAATCATGTCCCCATTCGGAGATACAATGTGCTTCATCTATCGCAAAAAAGGAAATATTAACGGAGGTAAGAAAATCAATATTCTCTTGTTTAGTAAGTGATTCAGGAGCCACGTATAGCAACTTGGTACGTTTTTCTTGAATATCCGTCTTTACCTTGGTAATTTCAGCTTTAGACAGCGAGGAATTTAAAAAGTGTGCCACTCCTTCATCATCATTCACATTGCGAATGGCATCCACCTGATTTTTCATCAAAGCGATCAGTGGTGAAACAACGATTGCAGTTCCCTCAGAAAGCAACGCCGGAAGCTGGTAACACATGGATTTACCTCCTCCTGTCGGCATGATCACAAACGTGTTGTTTCCTTGCAGAACATTCAAGATAATTTGTTCCTGTCTCCCCTTAAAACTGTCAAATCCAAAATACTTGCGAAGCGCAATTTTAAGTTCTTGTTGCGTCATACGTGGCACATAATTAAAAAATGGAGAGTTAAGTTAATAAAAAAGTAGCATGTATTTAATCTATTAGTCAGATTTTTGATTTTTTCAACGAAATTAAATTCTGTTGGGAAGTCATTAACCATGCCTTTTCCTTAGCTTGTCGGGATTGATTATTTTTGCACTCTAATGAGTGAAGATAAGAACATGTCCTTCCTTGAACACCTTGAAGAATTAAGGTGGAGATTGGTTCGTATTGCTATCAGTATTGTGGTAGTTGCAACGGTCTTGTTTATTTTTCAGGAATGGATCATGAATGCGATCTTCTTATCGATGAGCAAGAAAGAGTTTATCACTTTCCGACTGCTCTGCGAATGGTTTGGAGTCTGCATCACAGAAATTCCGGTTCGTTTCCAAAGTCAGGAAATGTCGGGGCAGTTCAGCTATGCCATGATGATGAGCATCATGGGCGGAATCGTGCTCTCCTTTCCTTTTATATTTTATCAACTGTGGGCATTCGTAAAACCCGGATTGAAGTTGAAGGAGAAAAAGGCCGCCCGGGGAATTGTATTCTGGGTAAGTATCTTGTTCTTTATTGGGATTCTTTTCGGCTATTTTGTGGTAGCGCCACTTTGTGTTCAGTTTTTCGGTGCATACCAGATCAGCGGACAGATCGAGAATATTTTCACGGTGAATTCCTACATGAGTACTGTGCTTTCAACTGTTTTTTATTCGGGATTGTTATTCCTGCTCCCTGTAGTAACCTATATTTTTGCTTCACTTGGAATTATAACCCCTGAGTTTCTTAGGAAATACAGGAAACATGCCGTGGTTGCCGTTTTGATCCTGGCAGCTGTTATCACTCCTCCAGATGTCATCTCACAGATACTTGTTTCGATTCCTATCCTAGGACTTTACGAAATCGGAATTCTCGTTGCCGTAAGGGTTGTTAAAAGACGACTTAAAGAAGAAACAGGAAGCTAACCATGAAGAGGACTCTTCTTTCTAGCATCGCTATCAGCATACTTCTATGCCTATTTAATGTTGGTGCTTATGCTCAACAAACAAGGATATATGGTACTGTTTGGGACGCTAATACTGGCGAACGAATGCCCTACGTCAAGGTGCAATTCAAAAACTCTAAAATCGGAACGCTGACGGATTCTCTTGGAAAGTATGTGATCGAGACCTATTACGCAACGGATTCCATCCAGTTCATTTATAACGGCTATATCACCAATACATTTGGCGTGGAACTGGACAAGGATCAGGAATTTAATGTCAAGATGACAACCCGCATCGCGGAAATTCAGGAGGTCGTGATTCGTCCACCGGATGAGTTGCCCTCAACCCGTCTGCACAAAAGGGTGGTCGCCAATAAGAAGATCAACAACAAAGAAAAACTGTTATCCTATCAGTACGAGGTATATAACAAGATGCAGCTCGATCTCAATAATATTGGAGAGAATTTCACTGACCGGGATATGGTCAAACGCCTGGATCTTGTAATGAATTACCTTGATTCTGCCGACGACGGGAAGAATTACCTTCCTGTCATATTAAGCGAATCACTTTCTGATTTCTACTTCAGAAACAATCCAAAAACGCGAAGAGAGATCGTTCATGGAAGTCGCATCACAGGAATTGACAATCTCCAAGCGAATCAGTTCATGGGTGACATGTACCTCGATTTCAATGTCTACGACAACAATATCAACATGTTTAACCGAGCTTTTATCAGTCCAATCGCTGATTATGCGCGAAGTTTTTACCGATTCTACCTGGATGATTCCACTTTTATAGACAATATGTGGTGTTACAAACTCCGTTTTGTACCAAAAAGAACCGGAGATATGACATTTGAAGGTGAAATGTGGATCCATGATACCACTTATGCCGTCAAATCAATCAGCGCACACATGTCGCCCTGGGCAAACATCAATTATGTGCAAGACCTTTATTTTGAGCATCACTTCGAGCAGGTGGCCAAAGAGGTGTGGATGATGACCAAAGAAAAGATGATCATTGATTTTAAATTGACCAAGAACACGGAAATCTATGGATTCTATGGAAGAAAACTGTCTTCCCGGACCAACTTTGTGATCAATGAAAAGAAAAGCGACAGCTTCTACAATGCCGATAATACGGTTGAGTTTTCAGATAGCGCCAAGGTAAGATCGAAAGACTGGTGGGTCGCACATCGGCACGAACCCTTATCCGAACAGGAACAGGGAATTGAAAACATGGTGGACTCCTTGAACAACATGCCTTTTTTCAAATTTCTAAAGAATTTCACCTATTTTGCTTCTACGGGTTATTACCCAATTGGTAAAATTGAGATTGGGAATGCTTATTCATTGATCAGTTTCAACCCGGTAGAAAAATTCCGAACAGGCTTAGCGCTTCGCACTTCGAACAAATTCTCGCGAAGAATTGAGTTTGGAGGAAGAATGGCATATGGATTCTATGACGACCGATTAAAGTACGGAGCATCCATACGATACAATATTACTCCCCGCAAACGAGGAATGCTGACCACCTTCTACAATTATGACATTGAACAGATCGGTATTTCTCCCACTGCAGCCTCCATCGGTTCTACCTTCGGAACTGTATTCAGAACCGGGCCGCTTGATAAGTTGACATTCGTCAAAAAAGCTGGGATAAATCTTGAAAAAGATGTAAAGAAAGACCTTGTGCTTTATGGAGGTTTTGAATGGAAAGAGTACACGGCATTAGGAAAAGCGAATTACGTTCAGTTAAATAAAACGAATGGTACGTATGATACAATCAGTACTATTCGAACTAGTGAATTTACAGCACGTATCCGTTGGACCAAAGACGAGGAATTCCTTTCAGGGTCATTTGACCGATCCAGCATTCGCTCAAAATATCCTATTTTTTCTTTACAGGGAATATTTGGCGTAAAAGGTTTACTAGGTGGATTTTACGATTATCAGAAGATCGAATTCCAAATGGAGCACAACCGCCAAATCGGAGTACTGGGCCGAATTCGTTATGGAACAACAGCGGGGTATATTTTTGGTTCAGCAGCCTATCCTTTCCTCAAGGTTCATGAGGGCAATCAATCCTACTGGCTTCTTACGACCGCATTTAACAAGTTGAATTTCTTCGAATTTATATCAGACCGTTATGTCGGTGGCTTTATTGAAAATCACTGGGAGGGCCTGTTCTTTGACCGCATTCCTTTAATCAAGAAGTTAAAATGGCGTCTGGTTACAACGGGCAGAATAACGTATGGTTCGATCTCTCAAAAAAACCTGGACATCATGAAACTTCCGGAGGGAACCAAATTCTTCGGTAAGGTTCCCTATGCGGAGGTAGCTATCGGTATTGAGAATATTTTCAAAATAGGACGGGTTGACCTCGTTTATCGCCTTACACATCTTGACCCGGGTATGAATCCGATTGGAATACGTGCGAGATGGTCCTTAATTTTCTAACTTTGATTCCTGTTGAAGCTGCACACCCTAAATATCAAGAAATCCTACAAGGGCAGAGATGTTGTCAAAGGAGTCACCATTGAAGTAAATCAAGGCGAGATCGTGGGACTTTTAGGTCCAAACGGAGCGGGAAAGACGACCTCTTTTTACATGATCGTTGGGTTGGTAAAACCAGATGAAGGAAAGGTTTTCCTTGATGACACCGACATTACTTATTACCCTATGTACAAGCGATCTCAGCTTGGAATTGGATATCTTCCGCAGGAGGTATCTGTTTTTCGCAAATTGAGCGTGGAGGACAATATCATGGCCATCCTCGAGATGACCGATATGAAAAAAGCGGAGCGACTAGAGAAACTAGAGCAACTTTTGGAAGAATTCAGTCTCACACACGTTCGTAAGAACTTAGGAAATCGTTTATCCGGTGGAGAAAAAAGGCGTACCGAAATAGCCCGGGCATTGGCAACTAACCCAAAATTCGTTTTACTTGACGAACCTTTTGCAGGGGTTGATCCAATCGCTGTTGAAGACATTCAAAGTATTGTCTCTGAACTTAGAAAACGTAATATCGGCATCTTAATTACAGACCATAATGTTCAGGAAACGCTTTCTATTACCGACCGAGCCTATCTGCTTTTCGAAGGTAGTATTTTGAAATCCGGTACAGCAGAAGAATTGGCTGCGGATGAACAGGTGCGAAGAGTGTACCTTGGGCAGAACTTTGAATTGCGGAAAAAATAATTTTTTTTATCAACTGATCTTTGTAGCTTTACTTGTTGATTTTATATCAAAAAGAAAAAATGAAACGATTTTCACTTATCCTCCCGTTAGCAATCCTATCATTAGGATTGTTGACCAATTCTTGCAAAAAGAAGTGTGTTATGGAACCAAACAACCTTGACAAAGGATGGATCGAGGAGAATGTTATTTTTTATCCGAAGCTGGGTTATATGACCAGTAAAATGATGGGCAACTACGTTGTAACTGCCAATTCTGAGTTTGCCGATCAATTTGAAGTAAGCATTGATGGTGGAGCAAAAGAACCGGTAGATTATAGTAATTATACCATATTATGTTATCCGATTCTCTCAAAATGCAATGCGCAATTCGTGAGAGATGTTTCGTTCAATTCAGTAAACCAGACGGTTGTTTATGAAATTGAGGTAACACAATGTAGTCAATGTGAAGAAGAACGTATCACTGAAAACTACGTGCTGGTTCCTAAATTCCCATCTAATTACCAGGTTACATACGATATTTCCTATGTGAATCTGGATTGATATTTTTTCCAAATCCCATTTTCTGAAAATAAAAAAGGTCACTGAGAAGTGACCTTGATTTTTTGAAGGAGTTTCTATTTACTTAGAAGCTACATCAGATTTAGTTACCTGATCTACACTTCCGTAAGCATCACAGTGTCCTCCAGATGATGATTTGCAAGACGCCATGACAAGTACAACGGTCATTCCTACAAGTGTCAAGGTCAAAAGTTTCTTCATTGCGGTTTGTTTTTTTAAATTAATAAGGTCTTAGAGAAAACAAAAATAAGACAATTTAGTTTGATGCTCCAAAAAAAAATATTAATGAATTGTTATTATTTTTAACTAATGTCCTTCAGACCTTTTCATTTTGTGTCCATCATCTTGTTATCGCTTCTGGCTTTTCAGAATAATTATTCCTTTTCTCAACAGCGATTTTCTTTAACTATCTCAAATCAAGCATCCTTTAAAACACTTCACGCTACCAGAAAAGCATTTAAAGACAGTGTAGAATTAATTCAATACCTCAAGGAAATCCGGTGGAATGCGATAAAAAAGGGATACTTGATGGCTTCCTGTGATAGTGCCTATTGGACTCAAAAAGAATGTCGTATATACTTTTACGAAGGACCCAAATTTGGTAATATTCATTTAACACCGGAATTTATCGGAAAAGAGGTGGGTAATGCACGATCCTTTATTCAGCCCAGAGAGATTCGTAATATTCCTTTTCGACCGAATGAACTTCAACGATTATTAGAAAACATCGAAAGCGCGTATCTGGACCATGGCTTCCCGTTCTGCAAAACAAGTTTAGCAGAACTCCATTGGAAAGAGAATGCAGAATTATACGGTAAACTCATTGTTAAGGCAGGAGATTCGTATCGATTCAGCAAAATCATTATCAAAGGGGATTCTTCCATATCTGATGTGTTTATTTCCAGTTTACTAAATATACGATCGGGTGACCTATTCGATGAATCAAAACTCAAATCGATTTCGGGAAAGATTACTCAAATTCCCTTTTTGAGAGAAGTCAAACCGCACGAGTTATTGTTCACTGATAAAGGATGTGAACTTTACTTGTATCTGAAATCCAATCCTGTAAGTTCGGCTAACGGAACAATCGGCTTGCAACCGAATCCCATTACAAACAGAGTCGGTCTTGCAGGAGAACTGAATTTGAAATTACTAAACATCTTAAAACGCGGAGAACAATTAAATCTGAACTGGAGAAGTATTCAGGATCAGACTCAATCCATGCAACTTAAACTGAATTACCCTTTCCTCTTTAAATCTCCTTTTGGCATTGATGCGCAGTTACAACTCTATAAAAAGGATTCAACTTTTCTGGAGGTTAAAAGTATGCTTGGAATTCAATATTTCCTGCGGTCTGGAGCCTATTTAAAAGCCTTTTACCAACAGTATTCGAATAACTTGCTGAATGGTGCTAAAAACAACAATTCTTTTCAGAATCTATCGAATGTGAATAGCAGTTCCTACGGTTTTTCCGTATCCAAGCGATCTCTCGATTACATTCCAAACCCATCGAAAGGGTATGTTTTTCAGTTGGAAGCAGCTGTAGGAACAAGAAAATCAAAGGACAGCGACAGTTCGTTAACCGAACGCAATACGACATGCCGCTTCAGTTTCCATACCGAATGGTTTATGCCCGTTGCAAAACGTCATATTGTACGGTTCGCTACTTACAACGAATTCTATTACGCTCCATCTGTTTTTCAGAATGAATTGTATCGATTTGGGGGACAAATGACCTTGCGCGGGTTCAATGAAGATGAATTAGTTGCCTCTTCGCGCAGTGTGACCACCATTGAATATCGCTTTTTACTTGATAGGAATTCTGCTGTTTTCATTTTCTACGATCAGGGATACTACGAGAACAGGGCTATATCCTATGTCAGAGACCATCCATACGGTTTTGGCGCAGGTCTTTCCTTTGGAACCAACCTTGGAATATTTTCTTTGTCCTATGCTTTGGGTAGTCAGCAAAATAATCCGATCCTGTTGAAAAACGGAAAGATTCACTTCGGTTATATTGCCTATTTTTAATCGTATATAACACATGAACATGAACGATCCTGCATTAGTTATCCTGCTGGTAGTTATTCTGCTTGCGATAGGATATTTTTTCAATGAAAACCGTCAGCTTAAGAAAAAACTCCTTGAATCTGAAAGCAGAATTCAACAATTATCAGGAGTTACTGAGGATGCACGTGTAATGGCTGCAGCCATGGAAGCGACACAAAAATCTTTGGAAGAACAGCTTCAGCAAGAAAAAGATACACATGCTGAAAAACAGCAAGAGCTCAAAGAGCAACTGGAATTGATGGGAAAAGACCTTGTCAGACAAGGCGCAAGTGTCTTGAAATCTGAAAATGAGGAAAAACTCAATGCCATACTGGAACCCCTCAAAGAACGTATCAATGCCTTTGAAAAGGAAGTGAGGGAGGCCAATCGTTTGGGAACGGAACGTCATGTATCGATGGAAGCCGTAATTAAAACATTATCCGAACAACACTCCAAAATGAATACTACGGCACAAAACCTCGTGGATGCCTTGCGTGGAGAGCAAAAAGTACAAGGGGACTGGGGTGAATTAGCACTGGAACGCATCCTGGAAGCCAGCGGACTTGAAAAGAACCGGGAGTATTTTGTACAGAATAATTTCAAGGATGCTGAAGGAAACAACTTGCGACCGGATGTGATCATTCAGTTGCCTGAAAACAAACAGATCATCGTCGATTCAAAGGTTTCTTTAAAAGCCTTCGAGCAATTCGTGAACGAATCTGATGAGCAGAAACGAAAGGTATTTCTGCAACAACACATTCAATCTGTGAAAAACCACGTTAAACAGCTATCGGAAAAAGACTACACGCAAATCCCTGAAATCACTTCTCCCGATTTTGTCCTGCTCTTCATACCATTGGAGTCCTCATTTGCCCTTGCCATGAAAGAGGAACCGACATTGTATCAGCAAGCATGGGACAAGAAGATTGTCATTGTTACGCCCTCTACACTTTTAGCCACACTGAAAACAGTAGGAAGTATCTGGAAGCAAGAATTGCAGACCAGAAATGCGAAAGAAATCGCCGAGCAAGCGGGAAGGCTGTACGATAAATTTGTAGGTTTTGTGGCTGACATGGAAAAGATAGGGAATAAACAACGAGAAGCGGCCAATGCATATGATGCAGCTATGAATAAGTTGAATACCGGCAATGGAAACCTAATTCGAAGTGCTGAAAAACTTAAAAAACTTGGCGTAAAAACAGGGAAAGATATTGATTCCAAGTATTTAGACAATGGTGAAGATTCGGAAGAAGGAACCGGAGAAGAATAAACTTACTTTCTGGTGTGTTGCATTGACACTCGAATTTCTTTCATGAATTCTGATGCATAAACAAAACTAAGGATTTCAGGGTTTTCTGTCGTTATTATCGTTTTTCGATTACCTTGCCACCAGTTTTTTCCCTGATGGATAAACATGATACTATCTCCCGTTTCGATCACACTATTCATGTCGTGTGTAATCACCACCGTCGTAATGTTGTATTCGTACGTAATCTCCTTGATCAAATTATCAATAATGATTGCTGTCTTTGGATCCAATCCAGAATTGGGTTCATCACAAAAAAGGTAACGCGGATTCATCGCGATAGCACGTGCAATTCCAATCCGTTTTTGCATTCCCCCACTGCATTCTGATGGATACAAATGATTCACATTTTTTAGGTTGACCCTATCGAGACAAAAATCTACGCGATCCTTCATCTCTTTTTTGGTCATCTTGGTGAACATACTGAGTGGAAATCGTACATTTTCTTCCACCGTCATGGAATCGAAAAGCGCCGATCCCTGAAATAGCATTCCTATCTCCTTTCGTATCTCTTTTCGTTGATTTTGATTCATGACAGTGAAATCCCGACCATCAAAGAGAATCTTGCCCGAATCGGCCTCATGCAATCCTACAATGCACTTAGCTAATACCGACTTCCCCTGTCCAGACTGGCCGATAATCAGATTTACTTTCCCTTGCTCAAACTTTGTGTTGATATCAAACAATACCTGCTTGTCCCCAAAAGATTTATTGACT
>CAIYQV010000450.1 GCA_903928365.1 uncultured Flavobacteriia bacterium | reverse complement strand
GGTGGTGAAAGCAACCCATCCTGAAAACTATCGGTTAACGCAGAGGTTTCATCATTCAATACTCCGGGAATGAGTCGTACGACAGCATCTACCACCACAGCGGCGGCCAGTTCACCTCCTGAAAGAACATACGAACCAATGGAGATCTCCCGGGTAATGTAATGTTGACGTACTCGCTCATCCACGCCTTTGTAATGGCCGCAGAGAATGATGATGTTTTTACACAATGAAATCTGGTTGCAGTCACTTTGCTCCAATACCTTCCCATCTGGTGTCATGTAGATGACCTCATCGTATTCCCTTTCACTTTTCAGTTGGTCGATGCATGCAGCGATTGGTTCGATGGACATCACCATTCCTGCGCCTCCGCCATATTGGTAATCATCCACATTTTTATGCTTGTTGGTCGAATAATTACGAATGTTGTGTAGGTGGATCTCGACATGCCCTTTGTCCTGAGCCCGTTGCATGATCGAAGCAGCAAAAGGACTTTCCAGTAAACTTGGTACTACCGTAAGAATATCTATACGCATGAGGCAAAGGTACTATTTTGAGTGGCAAAAAAGTTATTTTCGCAGGATGCTAAAAAGACTTATTTTAACAACGTTTTCTGCTGTCGTTTGTACGCAATTTCATCCCCTTATTGCTCAAAGTCAATGGAGTCTCAATGAAACACCGACCTATGATCAATTAATACAGGCGTACAAATTTCTGGATGAAAAACATATAGAAATAGAGCTCTATGCCTTGGGGCCTTCCGATACGGACCTTCCGAGTTATGTTTGCGTTATTAACGGAGCGGGTGATTCTACCCTTACCTTCGAGAAATGCCGCAAAGGCACTACGGTATTGATCAATAATGCCATTCACCCTGGTGAGCCCGATGGTGTAAATGCGTCACTTATCTGGATTGAAGATTGGATCAAGACGGGTAAGAAGACGAAAGATCTTCCTTGTATTGCGTTCATTCCTGCCTACAATGTGGGAGGAATGTTACGACGTGGCTCTTACAGTCGTGCCAATCAGGATGGTCCGGAAGAATATGGTTTCAGAGGCAATACACAGAATCTTGATCTAAACCGGGATTTTATCAAAATGGACTCTCCGAATGCGAAAACGTTTGCGCGAATTTTTCATGCCTTAGATCCCGATGTTTTTGTGGATACACATGTTTCCAATGGCGCGGATTATCAATATACCCTGACCTATATTTCACCGTTGAAAGAACGCATGTCACCTTCTCAGTCGAAGTTAATGTATGACCAAATGATTCCGGACATTTCAAACAAACTCAAAAAGAAAAAATGGGATCTGTTTCCTTATGTCGATTTGAAGGAAGACACCCCTCTTGACGGACTGGTTGCGTTCAACGATCTTCCGCGTTATGCGATGGGCTATGCTGGTCTTTTTCAAACACTGGCATTCACAGTGGAAACACATATGCTCAAACCTTTTCCTCAACGTGTGAGTGCAACAAAGGATTTTATCTATGAACTGATCGAATGGACAGGAGCGAATGCCTCAAAAATTGAACTAATTCGTTCACAGGCAAGATCTGAAGCGTTGCATGACTCCTGGTTCAGCTATGGATATAACTTGACAGAAAAAAGAGACTCGATAAAATTTAAGGGATTTCAGGAAATATATCCTCTAAGCGAAGTAACAGGATTGCCTCGCTTAAAATATGACCGCAGTCAACCGTACGAGCGATTCATTCCATGGTTTAAGACGTATGCAAGTTCAGATTCCATAAAGATTCCTGAAACTATTTTTGTTCATCCGTCCGCAAAAGGGGTGATCGAAAACCTCCAGATGAACCAGATTTTATTTTCTCGCACATCCAATGACACGCTTATAGAGGTGAGTACGAACAAGATCACTGCTTTTAAAAGTTTGGAAAGGCCTTACGAGGCACATTTCTATCACCAGGATGTTGCCACAGATAGGGTCATTCAAAAGGTAGTAATGCCGAAAGGAACCGTTATCATTCCTACTCGTCAAAAAGGAATAGCATTTATATTGTCTACCCTTATTCCTGAAGCAGAAGATAGTTATTTTCGATGGAATTATTTTGATAGTTACTTGCAGCAGAAAGAATATTTTTCCTCCTACGTATTTGAAGATAAAGCCTTGGAATTGTTAAAAGAGGATCCTGAACTGGCAGCTGAATTTCAAAAGAAAAAAGATTCAGATGCTAAGTTTCGCGAGTCGCAGTGGGAGCAGCTCTTTTTTATTTACAAACGCAGTCCGTATTACGAGCAGACGGATCATTGCTTACCTGTTTACTTTAGCTATTGATTGGATTTTTTTGAAAATCATCAACTCATCAAATCATCGTCAAATAGCTTTTCAAGAAAGCGTCATTTTTTCGCAATTAGGGTACAGAATCCGACATGTATCTTTGCCCCAAACCTTAACTTATGAGAATTACTCTTTCCTCCTTTATTATTTTGCTTTTTTCGTTCAATTTGTGGTCTCAGGATACGACTTGGGTTCAGACGTTTACCTACGATTCGATTACTTCTCGTCGTGCGAATTTTGTCTTTCCTCAAGAATTGAATTCCAAGCGATTCGAGAAAGTATTAATGTATTATAAACTGAAGTGTAGTCCTCTTACGACATGGGATCAGTATAACTGCGGTGAATGGGATTACCTCACGTATACTCGGGTTTTTGATCATACAGGAAATTATGATTCAGTTCGTATAGATGGGAACCGTTACCTTGCAGACTGGGCCACACCTTCCTCTTTGAGTTATGTGCCTGCGCCCAATATGCTCGCGGATAAATACTCAAGAACAGAGTATGCTCGAAGTGGTGCAACGCTTATTTCCTCTGATGTGGTTACGGCTGGATTGCCCATCGCTTCACAATTCCCGTTTCCGACAGCAAGTCACGGTGGTGTATATCAGATGCTTCTAACAGCGGCGGAATTGAATGCTGCTGGGATCATTGCAGGAGATCTACAGTCTTTGTCACTATATGTGGCCAGTTTCGGTGGTGGAAATGTCTTGTCGCCGAGTATTTCAATTAAAGCGACTTCGGATACCGATCTGATTGGTTATCATACGGTTGGATTTACAGAGGTGTACAATGCTTCAAGAAAGGTGGGTGGAATCTATCCGGAATTGGTTCAAGGAGTGAATGAGTTTCTTTTTTATCAGCCTTTCGCTTGGAATGGAACCGATAATCTGATTATTGAATTCACGTTTGAAAATACCATGCCATCCACTGGATCTCTTAATTTCGAGGTAGACAGCGATGTGACATCGATGAGTGCTGCCTACGATGGACTCAACGGAAACATGCAATTCGACGGAACCAATTATGCGATGCTTGAACTTTCTGATTTTGATCTCGGAAATGAGATGACCATTACGTTTTGGGCCAAAGGGACAGGATCAGCTGGAACCAACACCTCCATCCTTGAGGCCT
>CAIYQV010000449.1 GCA_903928365.1 uncultured Flavobacteriia bacterium | reverse complement strand
TTTTGCGGATGCATATGAGGTTCAAATTGGATCTAATAAACTTTATCGCTACCGAGTTATTGGCTATGATGACTTAATAACAAGTAAGGTAAAAGCTGCTCGACCTAAAGACCTTTTGGATATACAGGAACTGAACAGAATAAAAAAGGATTAACCACTTCCAATGTTCCGGGGGATTTTAACCACGAAGTACCCGCGAAGCGAATCCTACGGAGCTATGCTTTGAGTAGAAATCCATGATTATTCCAAAATAGCTCCTACCCTCAATACATTCCCAAAATAAAGATCCTTTCCGGTAGTGGTTTTCATCCAGAGTTCGTTGACTTCGAAAGATCGACCAACAAAATACATTTCAGCTAGGGATTGGATCATGGGCACATCCAAGGTCGGTGAATAAGTGTTCATAATCAGGAAACCTTCTGGTTCGAGCAATTCAGCCGTAGACGCCATCAGCTCATCGATCTTGTCTTCCAGCTTCCACTTCTCACCCTTCACTCCCAAGCCCCATGCGGGTGGATCCATGATGATTCCTTTGTATTTATTTCCACGTTTTTGTTCGCGCGCGGCAAATTTTAAGGCATCCTCCAACACCCATTTGATATTCAATAAGCGACTGGATTCCATATTCTCCCTAGCCCAGGAAATGAGTTGTTTCACAGAATCCACATGGAATGTTTCTGCTCCCTGAAAACGCGCCATGCATGATGCTGCACCGGTGTAGGCAAACAAATTGAGGAATTTATCGTCTGATCTAAGGTGTGATTTAATGAAATCCCAGTTGATGCGTTGTTCCGGAAACAAGCCAACATGTTTGAATTTGGTGAGTTCGAGTTGAAACGTCAATTGCTCGTATGAAATAGCCCATTTCTTCGGAACGTTTTTCTTTAACGCCTTCCAGACGCCTGATTGCCCTCCTTTTTGAACAAATTCCCAATGAGCAATCTGTTCCCACTCCTTAAAGGTTTTCTCGGTTTTAAAATAAGCCTGAACTTCTGGACGAATGGTTAAAATACTACCCCAACGCTCCAGTTTTTTTCCTCCTCCGGCATCGATCAACTCGTAGTCCTTCCAGCCGGTGGTATACAGACGTTCGGCCGACATCTTATTTCATTCGGGGCATCTTCTTACGCCCTCCCATCATTTGAGCCATGCGCATCTGATTCTTTGATGGCGCCATTTTCATCTGGTTCTGCATCATGTTGATCTGATCACGCATCATGCCTGATGAATCCATTTTCTTTGCTTCCGCCAAAAGTTTTTCCGCTTCACTTTTACGTCCAGTTTGAAGACAAATACCTGCAAGGTGCATACGCGCCACAGCATTATCCTGTCCGGTGCGCAAACCAAGAGTCAATGCTTTACGTAAATACTGCTCACTCTTGGCAAATCCAAATTCCTGCGTATTCATCACCGCCTGAAGGAATAATACATAGGCATGCTGACGACGTGGCATCAATTGGGGATGCGTAATGCGATTGATGTATTTCTTTGCTTTGTCCGTATTACCAAGTCGCATCTGATTCAGTGACAGAATCATATTCTCATTTCGGAAGAACGAAAGAATAATGATCGCAGTGACGAAAAGGAAGGTAATTCCCCATCCCCAGTGGCCGCTGGTAAACAAATACGTATTAAAGAAAAGAGCTGTGGCTGCCAATGCGCAGCGAATAATAAATCCGATCATTTGTTAGTCAATTGTTGCAATACATTTCAATTCAATAGCGATTGGAGTCGGCAAGGAATTGATCTCGCATGTCGTACGACATGGCAGGTTGTCTTTAAAATATTCCGCGTAGACACGGTTATAGGTATGAAAATCACGCTTCATATTTACGAGGAATACCGTAACATCTACCAGTTTATCCCAGCTAGATCCGGATTCTTCCAAAATGATTCGCACGTTATCAAAGACACTTCTACATTGTGCTTCAAAATCGAATTCTATGAAGTTTCCGTTTTTATCCAGCTTCAATCCAGGCACTTCTGAATCGGTTGCATCTGATCCTGCTACGCGAGGACCAACTCCTGAAAGGAACAACAAATTGCCTACTTTTCGGGCATGCGGATACAAGCCAACTGGTTTTGGTGCACGTTCGGTGGATATTCTGCTTTGATCAGACATAGCTAAAATTTTGTGCAAATATAGGGAATCGTTCGGATGTTTGCCATCTACGGCGCGGGCGGACCTACATATTCCATGCATGGATTCGTTCCTACCCAGCATTTCGCTTTTTGACGGAATTCAACGAGGGTGTCGTTCGTTACTTGAATATACAAATCAACCGTATTTTTCCATTCATTGAAACAACCCGCGTCTTTGATCTTGTAATATTCGTTTGGTGCAACACCGTTTTTTGCCATAAATTCATCTAAAGGAAGCAATTTGTCCGCGTGCATCACAACATAGTTACCCGGTGTAAGTTTCAAGGTTGTGTTTCCTTCCTGATCAAATGAAAATTCACGTACCACGGGAAGATCGAGCGAATATTCGGCCCCTTGGAATACTTTAAATGCCTGTCCATTCATGGGCAAATAATACCCAGCTGCCACATCAGGAGAGGGTTTGGCTCCTCCACAATAAGGTTTATGGACAGTTCCATGAATACCAATCACTTTCAGTGTTCCATCCTGACGGGGAAACAAAACAGCACATGAAGTACTCAAATAAAGAACGAACGAAAAAAGAGATACCAGTCGCATTTCCAATCTATTTATTGCGAAGTTACGAATAGTTACAGAGAGATAATTTGTAAAGGCAACAAGAACTTTGTATTCCATTAACAAAAATTAATCTATCTGCTATTCTTCCTTTTTGTTTCAGTCATTTTTACTGTACCTTTGCGGCCGTAAATCGCAACTTAAACAATTGACAGCATGGCTGAAGTAATCGCAGAACAAGGTATTCAAGAGATCCTGGCGCAACTTGGGATCGAAGAGATCAACAATGGTGCCTCGACAGGAGGGAAATGGTTTAAAACCAGAGGCGAACGTATCGACTCCTATTCTCCGGTAGATGGACGTTTGATCGCATCCGTTAATTCAGCAACGGAGGTAGATTATGAAGCAGTGATTTTGAAAGCTCAAGAGGCTTTCAAAGAGTGGAGACTTATTCCGGCTCCAAAACGTGGAGAAATAGTACGTCAATTGGCAGAAAAAATCCGTTTTTACAAAGAGCCACTTGGAAAATTGGTTTCCTACGAAATGGGCAAATCCCTGCAGGAAGGATTGGGTGAAGTTCAGGAAATGATCGACATCTGTGATTTTGCTGTAGGATTGTCACGACAATTATATGGTTTAACGATGCATTCAGAGCGTCCGGGTCACCGCATGTATGAGCAATACCATCCGCTTGGGATCGTGGGGATCATTTCTGCGTTCAACTTCCCGGTTGCCGTTTGGAACTGGAATACCGCTTTAGCGTGGGTATGTGGTGACGTTTGTGTTTGGAAACCATCCGAAAAAACACCCATTACCGCTTTAGCATGTCAGCAGATCACGAAGGAAGTATTCGACGCAAACGGGGTTCCTGAAGGGGTATCAAGTTTGGTGATCGGCGGAGCAGAGATCGGAAAGCTCATGGCAGAGGATGTTCGCGTTCCATTGGTATCTGCAACAGGTTCTACACGTATGGGGAAATCTGTAGGAGCAGCCGTGGGAGCAAGACTTGGTCGTTCTTTATTAGAACTTGGAGGAAACAATGCGATCATCATTACGCCAACCGCAGACTTGAAAATGGTGGTTCCAGGTGCAGTTTTCGGAGCAGTGGGTACTGCAGGACAGCGTTGTACTACCACACGTCGACTGATCATCCACGAAGAAGTGTACGATAAAGTGAAAGAAGCATTGGTGAAAGCCTATGCACAACTTCGCATCGGAAATCCACTAGATCAGCATAATCATGTTGGTCCGTTGATCGATAAAGCAGCAGTGGAAATGTATAATGCCGCATTGAAAAATGTGGTAGCTGAAGGTGGTAAGATCATTGTGGAAGGTGGTGTACTTGAAGGACCTGGATACGAGTCCGGATGCTATGTGAAGCCTGCCATCGTTGAAGCAGAAAATCATTTCCAGATGGTGCAGCATGAAACATTTGCTCCGATCCTTTACTTGATGAAGTATAAAGGTGGAATAGAAAATGCAATCAAGATCCAGAATGGTGTGCCACAAGGACTTTCTTCTGCCATCATGACCAACAACCTTCAAGAATCAGAGGCATTCCTTTCGCAAGCAGGATCTGACTGTGGAATTGCGAATGTGAATATCGGAACTTCAGGTGCTGAGATCGGCGGAGCATTTGGTGGAGAGAAAGAAACCGGCGGTGGACGAGAGTCCGGATCTGACAGCTGGAAGATCTACATGCGTCGTCAAACAAATACGATCAATTACACAGACAACTTGCCTTTAGCTCAAGGGATCAAGTTCGAATTGTAAGAAAAAATATAGTCGTTAAAGAAGCCGGCGATTGTCGGCTTTTTTTTGATCTGAATTTCGGGGATGACCATCTAACAAAAAAAGCAGGCATTTTCATGCCTGCTTTCCGATTTCATTATTAAGCTTTCGTACTTTTAAGAGTAGTTAACCTTAAAAACTTCTTCTTTCTTAATCAATATCGAACTATACGTAACCGGTTTATGAAACCGACTTCGGATTTGACAGTTTACCCTCACCTTTTACAGTGGCTATTTCTGTTTCAATCAGTCATGCAGGTAGTCCTTACATGATCCGGGTTGCCCCGTCTTTGAGTACAAAAACTTACGTCTCTGTACTTATACGATATTTCAATCACTCTATAGTCCACGGTTATTTGCCGTACTTCGAATAACGCTATGCGAACATAACCCTACTTGATCATTTAAGGAATTACACCCTAAATAATATAAGCTCTCGCTTCCTTTGTGTCTGTCAGTTTTCAAAGACTTTTTACACTCTTTTATTTCTGACCTAACCAATACTTAAAGAACGACTTCATCAATTAAGACATTACAAAGATAGATTGGAAGGAATGCGATTGCATTGACCTGCATCAACAGGAAAATTGATCTTTCAAATAAAAGTAGATAGGATAGGAATTCCGCAACAATTTAGCACTTTAAATGCCTAAAGGTGGTTCGGCTTTTTATCTTTATTAAAAATTTGCTTCTGACATGAAAAGAATACTGCCTTTCATCCTGCTTGTTTTATCGAGTTGCTCCATTCAAAAACGGCACTTCAATAAAGGATACGATATACAATGGAAAAACGCGTACGCCAGCAGTTCCAATGCGTATTCCGAAGCAGAACCAGTGATTTCTGAACCTTGTGACACTATTAAAAATAAGGATGGTTCGGTTGTTTTGGCTATTGTAGAACGGATCGACAGTAAGAAAATTTATGTTTCTCCTTGTGAAAATTCAACCTCAACTCAACACGAAATCGACAGGTCGACTGTTTCCACCATTCATTATGCTAACGGGGCTCTTTTTGAAAACAAAACACCTGA
>CAIYQV010000448.1 GCA_903928365.1 uncultured Flavobacteriia bacterium | reverse complement strand
GTAGCTGTTTCATAGCAGGCTGTACTCGGCTGAGAAGGCTGGGATCCTGTTACATCCCATGAGCAAGTCGCATTGTTAAACGTAGCTGTTTCATAGCAGGCTGTACTCGGCTGAGAAGGTTGAGAACCTGTTACATCCCATGAGCAAGTCGCATTGTTGAACGTAGCAGTTTCATAGCAGGCTGTACTCGGCTGTGAAGGCTGACTAGATGTAACAGCTAATGTTTGAGTTGCACTTGAACCACAACTGTTCACGGCAGACACACCGATATCTCCATTTTGACCAGCACTTCCAACACTAACTGTAATTGTTGTCGTTCCCTGACCTGAAGTAATCGTCCAACCAGATGGAACAGTCCAATTGTAAGACGTGGCATTGGATACCGCACTGATTGAATATGTTTCTCCTGTAGAAAGCGAACACTGATTGTTCGTTCCACTAATTACTGATGGAGTTGATGGAATACTGATTATTGAAACGATAGTTGATGCGGTGGCAACCGGAGAAAATATAATATTGTCGACCTCGTGGTTGTCGGAGGCGAATTTACCGTGAATCCATGGTCCAAAATTAGAGGAGGAAGTGTACGTATTATCAGTGGCTGTTCCTTTCAAGACACCGTCAAAATATAATTTAAACGTATTATCTAATTCCCGAATTACTTTAATCGTATGCCAACTCGTATTTAATTGGGTTACACCAGAAATGGACGAAGAAATTACGGTGGTGGTGGCTGATCCTCCATTGCGTCTGGTTAAACGCAGTTGACCGCTTGATTCTACATATACATAGTAACCGTTACTCGTTTGCAAACCAGCATTCGAAGACATAATAAAAAAAGCGACGAATTGGTCTCCACTTGACGTATAAGCAGTAGTGTTAAATCGATAATCAAATTGCCACGTACCATATGATTGAGTACTTGATGTAGAAATAATATCATCAGTTGCTGAATTAGTTCCCTTGAGATATGTCAACGGTTGAGTAAATGCCCCCTGTTGTATACTCCACGTTGGATTCGCAGTGTAGTTTCCATCACTAAAATCTTCGGTAAATCCACCAGTTGAGCCGCAAGAGCCAACAAGAGAAACCGTATATGTTCCAGCCATATTTGTTGTTGCTGAAGCACTGACAGTGGGATTTTGAGAAGTGGATGAAAAACCATTTGGACCTGTCCATGAATATGATGTTGCAGATACTGTGGAAAGTGATAAGGTGCCTCCTTCGCATACCGGACTGTTTGAGGATGCTTCAGGAGATGAAATAACATTGACACTAACAGAACCTACTCCCTGACAATTATTTGCATCAGTCACAGTCACCTGATAGGTTCCCGAATTGCTTATTTGAGCAGAACTAATTGAAGGGTTTTGAGTGGTGGAGGTGTAAGAAGGCCCGGTCCAAGAATATGAGCTATAGCCATCCGATGCTGTAAGATTCAATGTTTCGTTAACACACAAAGGACTATTACTATTGGCAACTACAGAAGGTGTTGAATTAACCACTATGTCCATAACTGTCGTCGTCGCACACTGATCTGAATTTGGTGTAAATGTATAGGTAGTGGTTCCTCCTGTTAATGTTGAAATATTGGCTGGGTTCCAGGTTCCTGTTATTCCATTATCTGATGTAAGCCCAAGTGAACCTGCAGTCTCTCCTTGGCAATAGGGACCTAATTGGGTAAACGTAGGAGTTGATACTGAATTGACAGTGAAAGTTGCCCCTGAACTTGTCGCTTGGTTGCAACCATTTCCCGTGAAGTTCGCTATAAGTCTATACTGATAACTGCCGGCAGATGTTACCCCACTAATTGTCATCGATGTGCTCGTAGCACTGGTATATACCGCCCCTGAAGGCGCACCATCTGTTACATTACCCCAACTCGTTCCGTTATAATATTGCCATTGACATGACGCCGTACCTGTGCCACCAGATACCGCACTACTTACTACTGTACTCCCTCCTGAACAAATCGTGGAATTTGTGAATATAGGTGTCCCAGCAGAAGGATCCGATACAATCGTAAATGATGCCCCTGAACTTGTCGCTTGGTTGCAACCATTTCCTGTGAAGTTCGCTATCAGTCTATACTGATAACTGCCGACAGATGTTACCCCACTAATTGTCATGGATGTACTTGTAGCATTGGTATATACCGCCCCTGAAGGCGCACCATCTGCTACATTACCCCAACTCGTTCCGTTATAATATTGCCATTGATATGACGCCGTACCTGTGCCACCAGATATGGCACTACTTACTACTGTACTCCCTCCTGAACAAATCGTGGAATTTGTGAATGAAGGTGTCCCGGCAGAAGGATCTGATACAACTGTTACGGTTACTACGTTGCTAGTTACTTCGTACAATCCTCCGCACCTTCTGGCTGTTCTTCTGTAATAAGTCGTAATTGTTAGACTGCCTGGCGGATCGTACGTGTTGTTTGTGGCTCCTGAAATTGTTGAAAATCCAATAACTGAGCTGGTAGTTGAACTTTCCCATTGATAATCTATCGAACTACCGCCACTACCACCGCTGGCATCGGCAACAGAATTCAAGAGTGCTGGATCTCCACCATTACAAATAGTTTGATCAGCTGAAATGGTTCCGGCATCAGTAAGAGCTGAACAAGCCGCAACAGTGTATGTAATTCTAACGAAACCGTCACCGCCAGCGCCACCATCTTTAGCTCCAGAGGAGGCTCCACCACCTGCGCCTCCGCCTCCTCTAACCGATCCTGAGCCTCCGGAAGATGACCCACTACTGTTTGTGCCACCCAAACCGCCTGCAAGACCAGAATAAGGAGTAGTTATTGCTGAACCTCCGTTCCCTCCCGGTGCAGGACTTGAAGTATTTGCCGTACCTGACGATCCATCGCTGCCACTTCCCGCGCCACCGCCACCGCCACCACCTCTTCCAAACGAACCATTCCCGCCACCTCCGGCTCCTCCAAACCAGTAGTCATCATTTGTAATTGGCGACAATGTGTTTATGGTATATCCGGTAGCTTGTGCCCCACCGGTTGCAGAAGTTGAATTCTGAACAGCTCCATTTCCCCCATCTGCGCTAACAATAATATCAGATCCCGAAGCCGAATAACCAGATAATTTAACAAATGATGAATTACCTATTTTACCATTCACAGAAGTACTTGTTCCGCCTAGTCCTCCCTTTCCTACTTGTATATACAATACTGTAGATCCTCCAGTTACCGCAAATGAATATTTTCTGGCATAAACACCCCCACTACCGCCACCTCCATTATCTCCATCGCTACTACTTCTAGATCCTCCTCCTCCACTTCCCCAAACTTCTACTCGAATATTCGAAACTCCCGCTGGCACTGTCCATGTATACTGTTTAATTGTTGTATTGTCTGTGCCTGCTGTACTACCTGAAGCCCCCGTAGAAACGGTAAAATCAGCATTTGTTTGTGTCCATCCATTTAGATGAACACAAAGCATAAAGGAGTAAAACACAGCAAAAATTTTGCATGTCTTATTATCCCACTGATAAACCTTATCAATCGAGTTAAAAAAATAAAAGGTTGAAGATTTAATTTTTTTCATCATTCAATTTGACTACTAAAAATAGCCAGAAACAATGAAAAAATGAAATGTAAATATGCAATAATGTTTTAGGTATGTGGATGAAAATCTATCCGAATATTAAAAGACTTTTCTACCTCACCAAATTAACATGCCCCGTAATTGAAATGTACTCATCATTATCAGACCGTTTGAAATCGATTTTCCAGACATACGTTCCGTCCTGACATTCCTTTACATTATTTCCAGTCCCATAAGTTCCATCCCAACCTATTTCTGCATTATATGATTCATAAATCAATTCACCCCATCTATTGTAGATAAGCATTCTGAAGTTATAGGGGTCAAATCCTGAAGTAAATACAGGTTTGAAACGTTCGTTCGACGAATTGCCATCAGGAGTAAATGTATTTGGCACGTAATAAATAAGCAGGTCTTTTTGATCGATCCATACACTGAAGGTATCCGTACAACCACCTGCACTAATTGCAGTAAGCGTGATAACATAGCCATCTTCCTCAATCGATTGGAAAAGATGTGAAGG
>CAIYQV010000447.1 GCA_903928365.1 uncultured Flavobacteriia bacterium | reverse complement strand
CACGTTGTTTTGGACTAAGCTTTGACCAAAGATCAGCGAATTGCAAATTCACTTTTTGTTCATCGATCTCGCCGTTTGTAAGTAAGTCCCGTTCAATAAAGAAAGTATCATACGCCTTTTTTAACATATCAAAAAAACAACCCTCGCTGCCGCAATCACATTCTGTGCGCCCAACCACTATGGGTAATGAGCTCAATAGATTATCCATCATGTACGGATCTGTTTCCAGAGAATCAAGAAGTTCTGATTCCAGCATTGCCCTAACACCTGAATAGTTTCGCCATACTCTTTTAGGCTTAATTAAATGCTGCTCAAATGCAGTTACAATCAATGCGTCCCGGCTTAAAGGCGATGTTTCATCTTCCGGGCAGTTGTCTGTAATGGCAGTGATCATCTTTTTCCTAAACGTTTTCTTTTCTGAGTCTTCGTAAACGCTTTCCAGTGTTTTAGCATCCGCTAATAAGATTTCTCCAAAAGAATTACCATACAAGGGAAAGGAAATCTTTTCCCCATTATGACTTATACCGATGGTCTGTTCCTCAGGATCCGGAAATTCGCCAAAGGAAATCACCAGATCAACCGAAGGAAGGAGTGCATACTCCTTACCTTTATTTTCAGCTGAGTTCAGCAACAGTGAAGCCAGTTCAAAACGGTGAATGAAATATTGTTTCAATTCATTATAACCACCTTTTTCTGAATAAAAAACAAAGTGAAAACATTCGTTCTTCGCTGCTGCCAGAAGACTCACTTTGCCTTCCTGTGCTACCGATTCCACTTCAAAATCCGCTGCTATAATTTCCAACATATTCATAGTTTTATTGGGATACATCTTTAGCATCTCACGACTCAATGCAAATTCTTTAATGGCTTATGAGATAAAGAAATCTAAAAATACTCATTTTCATTTTTTTTTTGGCTCCACCAATATCAGTATCGGTAAATCAAAAGATTCACCCCGAAATTTTGACTTGTAATAGCTCCACATTTGTGCACATTACCTTACTAGCCTTCAGACTTAATATCATTTTTATTTGTCATTATATGTTTACGAGCGAGAAAGAAAATTCAAACAATTTTTAAGTTTTTTATATAGAACCTTCTATGGAAATAACGGTTTAGCTATTGAGTTCGCTGACGAACGACTAAAACGGAATGTCAGAATAATAAAATGGGCCATGAAAGAAAATCCACAAGCAATATGGAAGGCTGACGAATTCATTCATGATCACCCAGATTTAAGATGAACAGAAAATTAGAATCGCAAGTCTAAACCACTTCTTTTCACTCTCCCACTAAACACGTTCAAAAAAATCACCCAGTGTATTTTCGTTTGATGATAGGAACTTATTACCTTTTTTGTACCGGTCTTTCCTCGTCTTTTTTGAGTCACGAGCCTGTGTCATATTTTAATTTCATTGAGGTAATTAAAACCAGTAGCTAAGGTTTGCTTAATCCTATTTCAAAAGACATATGCTAATCGAAGCACCTCAGCTTTCAAACAACGCAAACCTGTTTTTACAAACCTGCATCCGCATGAATGCGGAGTTTTGTGCCGTTTCGTTTCTTAACAAGCTCATCAATCAGGTTTCCCTCTTTATATTCAGGACTGAATCCATTAATGAGGTATCCTTTATTTCCCAGTGCTTTTTTAATCAGATGAAGATAGTAATGACCGAAACAACACCACTTCTTTTTGAACTCTTTTTCAAACGAAGTACTCATTATCGCATCTTTTCCCATGTAATCATAAGCTTCTGAAGTTGCCGCTCCCAGACTCATTAAAGGAAAGCCAATGCTATCTGCTTGTATATACCTTTCATTCGCTTCAATAACGTCTTCAAGATTCGTTATAATTTGCTCCTCATTATAGAAGTAAT
>CAIYQV010000446.1 GCA_903928365.1 uncultured Flavobacteriia bacterium | reverse complement strand
TGCCCAGCTTCTTTAATCCACCACCGGAAACAATGAAATTGCTGCACGTCGTAATTCCATTCACTTTTTGTTGTGTTGCGCCTGAATATTCTATTGTACTGCCTGATTGAAAATCCCATGTGTTGTTGGTTGTGCTGTATCCATTCCATGTTATATCATTGAGCGTTGCTGAAATAGTGTCTACACTTCCAGAAATTATAAGTTTACCGCCATTTTCTATACGCATGATATTTCCTGCTGCACCACTTGTGCCTGTTTCGATGTAACGACATTTAACAGTTCCCCCATTTTTTATTATTAGTGATGAAGTTCTTACAGATGCTCCTGTATTATTGTTTAACGAGTAATATGCCCCATCAATATCAAGTGTGCCATAGATGGTGTATGTACCTCCCAAAGGAGATGAATCTCCTCCATTCGTGCCATCGATTGCTACATTACATGCCACGGCACCCGGCCCATAACATTTTATAGTTTTACCTGAATTTACAGTAACATCAAAATTTGAAGACGCTCCGGCATCATTATACATTACAGTACCTGAAGCGCTACTCCATGTGAGATTAATATTCATATCAATAATAACGGTAGTATTGGATGAATTACTTAAAGTGTTGTCTTTTCTTAATCTCGCAGCTGTAAACGTACCCGACCCAGATATTGTACTTGTTGTCCCTCCTGCAATATCGAAGGAAATATCATCGCCTGTTGTTGCACCGATCGTACCGTTACAGGTAATATTTCCATACATCTGAAGATACGTATTGTAATAAGTAGTCGGACCTGTACTAAGATAATTATCCCAAACCTTTCCTCCTGCATCGACTGTCAGGTTTTTCAATGTCCAAGGACCGTCAGGTCCCGTGCCTGCTCCGTCTGTATCCACCGTGTGGCCATTTTGAATGGTTACGCTTGCTGTAGAAACATTTGGCACATCTCCCGATGAACATGCAACCCAACCACTTCCGTCCCATTTCTCCCAAGTGGAGCTTGATGACCAATTGCCACTTGCCCTTGTTCGGTAATCACCTGTTGCAAAAGCTAAAATACTTACAGTGCTACTGGTTACTGTTGTTAGCGCCCCCGAACTGGCAATAATCGTGTAATCACCTACCGCATCGAATTGTACTGCGGAAAAACTAGCAACTCCAGAACTTGCAGAAACAGTAAGTGTACCTGAAATATTCCCTGGTCCACTTGCCTTTGCAACTGTGATTGACCCACTGAATTCCGTATCCAGGGTATTATCACTCCTCAATGCTTGAACCGTAAACGCGGTAAGATTGGTTGAAATACTTCCAACGGCAGGTGGAGTTGTTCCAAAACCAAGTTTAGATGCAACTGTCAATGTTGTGAATGTCAGAACAGAACCATAGGTATAAGTTGTTCCATCATACGCATATGCGCGGAATGAATACCCGGTATTGGCAGACAAACCGCTTAGCGAAAGCGTATAAGCACCTGTAGAGATTCCCGCTACCGAAGTTTTTGTCACACCCGTACCTCCAACTGCAGGAGTATTGTTCGTTGATGTTTGGGAATAAACAAATCCTTTTTCGGTTGTGTTTGGGGAAACACCAACCGTGGTAAGATTTCCATTTAATATGGCGGTTGTGTTTACAATACTTGAAGCTGCGGATGTGCTGACAGCTTGTGGGACGGGGGATGGAGTATAACAGGTCCATGAAATGTTATCAATTTTAATCTGGTTAGAACTTGAAGCGCTGGTATTGGTACTTCTAATTTCAACTACAATATCCCCCCCGATATTTATCACTTGAGAATAAGACTGAACAACATCTGAAGAAGCATTCACGGTAATATCGGTACCAAATTGAGTCCCATTAACCCAGACTTGAAGAGTACGAGCATTCGTTCCAGTAAAAGCTCTAACATAGTCAAAAGATAGCGTACCTAAACCGCTGTTATAGCTTGGAGAAGTAACACTTCTTGTGCCACTTGTCCCAAAACATATTGCTGCACCTGTCATAGATTGATCTGTTCGCGCTCCAACCGCTGTCCATGTTACCCCATCAGTACCAGTCCAACTTCTTGATAGATATTGATTAGATGATCCTGGATCTGA
>CAIYQV010000445.1 GCA_903928365.1 uncultured Flavobacteriia bacterium | reverse complement strand
TTAAAGCGTATGTTGATTCATTGCAGGATCATTCCCTAACAATATTGATTCCTGGTTGTGGTTACGGACATGAGGGTTTGTACCTTTTCAATAAAGGTTTTAAAGATGTTCATTTGTTGGATTTCTCCATGGAGCCAATGACGCACATTCAACAGTTGAATCCTGATTTCCCTGCAAGTCATTTACATGTAGAGGATTTCTTTGAGCATGTCGGTAGTTATGATCTAATCATCGAACAAACGCTTTTCTGTGCTATCGACCCCTCACAAAGAGCCCACTACGTTGAAAAAATTCATTCTTTGCTTAAGGTTGGAGGAAAACTTGTTGGGGTACTTTTTGATCGACCATTTGATGGTGGACCACCATTTGGGGGCAGCAGAACCGAGTACATTGAACTTTTCTCTTCCTTTTTTCAAAAGATTAAAATGGAGACGTGTATGAATTCAGTGGAACCCAGAATGGGGACAGAGGTTTTTATTGAAATCGTCAAATGATCCGAGCTATGCGACTTAAAGAAATAGTTTGTTTCATTATTTTTTTCGGTCTTTTTGGCAATATCTTGCTTGCTCAATCGATGCAGCAAAAAAGGAAAGATCCGGTCCCCGGAAGATTTGTTCCGAGTCAAGGAGATGCTTTTGGTTTTTCCTCACCAACTATTGATAAGAGTATAAAATTTGATACCCTTTCTGATCCGAAAGGCAATACGGTTGTTGCCTCTAAAATGCTTCTTCCAATAAATACGAATGGGCAGGTAGATTTTTCAATTGCAAATCGTTTCAAGAAGAGGTCGAATGCAATTAAGTTTCTTCAAAGTGGCACGCGGACATATCTTCAGGCTGTAATCATCGGTGATTCACTTATCTCCCTAAAACTACCTCCAACGGATAGTTCATACAAAGTTTACGCGTTTTTAGACAATCGTTTGATTGCTGCATTACAGGTTTTTGCATTGGATGAGATTGTTGAAAAGGTCATTTTGGTGCCAATGATGCCAAATTCAATCAATGCAGATAGTTTGAAAAAAGGTTTAAACACGCTTTTTAGTCAAGCATTAATGAGAATAGAGTTGGAACTGAAACCCGTTTTTCTTTTGTCTAAAAACGAGCATCCGGAAGAGATGACCAATCCATTGACCACCGATCAGTACACGGAGCAAATGAGGAATATCCGGGATACGTATTTCAAACGCTTTCCAGATGCAGAGAAACATGCCTTTTATCTATTTGTTACACCTGATTTTGTCAATGAAAATAGCGAGGGATTTTGTGTCAGGAGTAAATCGTTGTCCTTTATTCCAATTGATACGGGTTTTCGATTTGTACGTAACTGTGCGAGAGTAATAGCACAAAGTATTGGTTCAATCAAGCTTAAATCGTTGTCCCCTTCAAATTTAATGGCCAATGGTAAGGGTGTTCACTTGGATCATATACAATGGTTGGAAATGAGACACAATCCACATACGTATTCAATTTACGATAACTATGAGGATATTCAAACGAATAACGGCAGCGTTGCTTATTATTTCTGGCGTGAAGATGTTGGTGGAAACATTTTATTAGAACCGGAAGGATTGATGAATAGTATCAAACGTCCTTTTAAAAAGAATTACATTTCGTATCATTTGGACATCAATGAATTCATGTATCTCCCACGACTTGTGATTGGAGGGATGAAATTCTGTCTGTGGCATGCTTTGGCATTGCTTTTTATCTGGCCAATATTGACGTATTTGCGCGGAAAAATCCTCAAAAAGACCTACAGGAAACTTAGAAAACCATCCTTCTGGAGAATTGTCTCAGGATGGATGGTGCTATTTGGAACAATTTTTTTGAATTACCTTGCTTTTGAAGGAATAGAAGAGGGGTACAAGCGTTTTGAGGTAAAGACGGGCCTACTTAAAGATCTTGGTGCAATGAATACGGATCAAGCGATGGAGTCTATTCTTCACAATGAGAATATAAAACAACGCTCGGAGGTACGCTTAAGATCAGAAATTCTCATCAGGAAAAAGGGTGTTTGGCATGTGAAAAAACGCGCACAAGTATTATACTTCGATCTCGTTATTGACGAAAATAACAAACCGATAAGTGCAAAATTTGTAAGTGATAGTGATAGTTTGATCATGAATGGTTTAGACTACAGGGTGAAAGCGCGAAGCCATTATATTGTCATAAATTTCAAGGATGAGCAAAATGAGCTTTTATTCCAGAAGTTATATAATCATCCAGGAAGTGAGTTGAGCGATAAGCTAACTACGAAAGATCCGGTGCATCGGATTCTTTTATTTGTAAACGGGTATCGGCCAACATCGATTGGGCACAGTTTTGAAGAGAATTTTGAAGATCTTCAACATAATGGTTTGGAATATCCAAATTCCAATAACATTATTTTTGATTTTGACCGCTATGACTATTGGCGTCCCTGGAATGCCATTGATTCACTTTTTGCTCAACGTATCAATCCAAGTAGAACGTATTATGCTGACGGGCATTTCTCTGTAGCAACAAGCAATCATGAAAGTTTGGTCAATTTCACGGCATTAGCGGCGGTTTATCCTAAAAGATGTAAGGATAGAAAACATCATACATGTTACCAAACATTGGTTACCTCCACCGGATGGTTCGGATCAAAAAACAAGAATACGAAAGATCTTTTGCGTTTAAGTCCAAACTATGCTGGATTTAGAGAACGATATGAAAATGGCCAGATAGCAGGCCGAAGTATGTTGCAGGAACTGAATGAGATTCCAAACAGATCAGAGAATGATACCTTGTATATCGTAGCACATAGTATGGGATATGCCTATGCGCTTGGAATGGTCAATGAACTTAGGGGTAAGATCTCTTTTGGTGGCTTGTACATAATCGCGCCGGAAAACGGTTCCTGTGGTAAGGTAATCTTGAAGGAATGGAAGGAGGTATGGCAGTACGGTACTAATTTTAATTCCGGCAGGGAAGATGCCCCATGTTTGCAGGACGGCGTAGCCCCACAGACTGCTGCCAATGGGCTTTCCAATAAACATCGATGCTATTTTCCTTCAAATTGGTATGATCAGAAAGGTTTTTACAGCAGTCACTTCATTGGATACTATTCATGGATCTTTGATATTCCTTCGAAAAGAAAAGGATACATTACACAGCGCTGATGTTTTGCTGAAATACGAGGGTTATTCAACTGTAATTTAATCCGTTTCGTTTCTTTTTTTTTAGCCGTTTCTGATTTTACTGCTATTTCGTATTCGTTATGGAAGAAAGTGAACAACAATTCAGAAAATCGCTGTCAGGAAAAATCGTTTTAATTACTGGTGCAGCAAGCGGAATAGGAAAAGCAATGGTTGCTGCATTTTTAAAGGAGAAAGCAATTGTGGCTGCAGTCGATTCTAATGCTCAAAACTTAGAGTTGATTCGAACTGAATTGAATGCTCACACCTCTCATTTGACAACCTATCTCTGCGATGTCAGTGAAGAACAACAAATTGTGGATACCCTTGATAAGATAAAATACGAATTAGGCAGTATTCAGGTCTTGATCAATAATGCCGGGATTTTGGACGATTTTATTCCCGCGCATAAATTGAGCAATCTCCTCTGGGAACGCGTCATGCGTGTGAATCTGAATGCTGCCTTTATTTTTTCAAGAGAAGTACTCCCGGAAATGACCGAAAAGGGAAGTGGGACAATTATCAATGTTTCTTCAGTGGGAGGTTTGAATGGTTGCAGGGCAGGTACGGCCTACACAGTATCTAAATTTGGTTTGATTGGACTTTCTAAGAATATTGCATTTACCTATGCTAACCAGGGGATTCGGTGCAATATCATTGCGCCAGGAGCTGTCAATACCGATATTGGCAAGGAAATGCATCCGGATCCAATGGGATATGAACGTAGTGCATTGGGTTTTGGAATGATACCAAGAAGTGGTGAACCTAATGAAATTGCATCCATAGCAGTATTTCTTGCGAGCTCAGAGGCATCGCTGATAAATGGGGCAGTAATTGTCGCGGATGCAGGTTGGACGGCTTATTAAAGCAGCTCGTCAATAATCTTGTCCATGGTCCATCCTTCTGCTTCGGCGCGGTAATTTCGCACCAATCGGTGACGAAGGATCGGTTTCGCTACAGCCTTCACATCTTCAATGTCAGGAGAATACTTGCCATTTAATGCGGCATGACATTTTGCTCCAATGATCAAATTCTGGGAGGCTCTTGGTCCAGCTCCCCAAGTGATAAAATCTTTTGTTATCTGTGGTGCCAGGTCTGAATTGAAACGTGTTTTTCCTACCAGTTTTACGGCATATTCAAGCACATGGTCGGTAACAGGAATGCGACGTATCAAATCTTGATAGGCAAGGATCTGCTCAGCATTCAAAACGTGACGTAATTGTTCTGAAGCATCCGAAGTTGTTGCTTTAACGATAGCTAATTCTTCCGTGTAACTTGGATAATCTACCCAAATATTGAACATGAAACGGTCAAGCTGCGCTTCAGGTAAAGGATAGGTACCTTCCTGCTCGATTGGGTTCTGAGTGGCAAGCACAAAGAAAGGAGCAGGGAGTTTATAGTTTTTTCCCGCAGCGGTCACAGCCTTTTCTTGCATTGCCTCTAATAAAGCAGACTGCGTTTTCGGCGGTGTTCTGTTGATCTCATCAGCCAAAATGATGTTCGAAAACAAAGGTCCCTGAATGAATTTGAAATTGCGATTTTCATCCAGAATCTCTGATCCTACAATGTCGGATGGCATCAGGTCAGGGGTGAACTGAATACGGTTAAAACTCAGTCCGAGTGTCTGAGCAATGGTGTTGACTAATAATGTTTTTGCTAGTCCCGGTACGCCAACCAACAAACAGTGACCACGGGAGAAAATAGTAATAAGTACCTGATCAACTACATCATCCTGTCCCACGATGACCTTATGGATCTCGTTTTTCAGTTCGGAATAATGCGCAACAAGCTGATCTACTTTTTCCTTATCCGACATACTATATTATTGTTCGTTTTTAGCCCAGTTATTAGTGAATTCACAATTTTTGAATTCATCATCAATGCGAATGTAGGCATTATTGATCTTTCCCTTTATCCAGTTGTTGATCGTCTTTTGCTTTTTATCATTTTCCGCTGCGCGCTTAATGAGCGCATAATCTTGCTTGAGATTAGCTCTGTGCGGCTCAGTTCGGTTCATCAAGCGTACAATACGAATTCCCTGTTTGTGATCAAAGATGTTCATGTAGAGATTTGGTTGGGAAATATCTCCTTTATCCAGGGCATCCGTCAAAAGAAAGATCTGTTGGTCAACTTGATTCAGGTCTTCCATATCCCATGTTTGCTCACCAGTGATAGGATTGGTAATGATTCCTTTGTTCTGCATGGTAGACTCGTCATTCGAGTAACGGATCACTGCCTCTTCCCATGTCATTTTTTTAGTATTCAATTTAGCATAACAGGAATCCATCAGAGCCGCTGCTTTCGCTAGTTCTCCTGCGCTGAATTCAGGGGAAATGAGGATGTGACGACAAACATAGTCATCTCCCTTTCTGCTAACCAATTTGACAATATGGTAACCATAAGAGGTCTCAAACACATCTGAAACTTCACCTGGAGCCAATGAAAACAAAGCCGCTTCAAACTGGGGAACCATCATACCGCGAGATGCCTCGATCTTCCCACCGTCGGAAGCACTTCCCGGATCCATGGAATGAATTCTTGCTTGCGTTTCGAAGCTTTTTCCAGCCTGAATATTCTTACGGATCTCAGATAATTTATCGTAAGCCAGTTGTTTGTCCTCCTTGGTAATCGCAGGATAATAAACGATCTGCTGAAAACTTAACTGAGAATTGATAAGCGGAATAGAATCTTCTGGAATGGTTGCATAAAAATCCTGAACCTCCTTTGGGGTAACTGAAAGATCCTTGGTAATGGTATGCTCCATTTCATCCGCAAGAAGTTTGTTTTTGATCACTTCGCGAAATTCATCTTTTATTTCATTGACCGTTTTTCCGTAGAATTTTTCCATTTCCTGGCGACTTCCGATCTGATTTTCAATCACTCGGATGCGATTTTCCATTTCTGCATCAACCTGTTCATCCGAAATCACAAGACTGTCCAGCATCGCTTGGTTTACAAGTAATTCCTGATACATGAGCTGCTCCAGGATTTCACATTGAATATTTGGACTTAGTTGAATTCCGGATGCTACGGCCTGTTGTTTCTGACTCTCTATATCTGAAAGTAAGATGATGTTATCGCCGACCTGAGCAGCAATTTTGTCTACAACAACTCCCTCCGGTTGCGCATGTAGGAAAGTAGTTCCCAAAGCAAACGCTGTCAAAACGATTGTGCGCAGGAGGTATGAAGTGGATCTTTGCAATTTGATGGGGATAAAAATTATTTACCTAGTGAATAAAGAACCTCGTAATTGATCTTCACAGTATGTTTGGATGCTAATTCTTCCAGCCATGCCTTTTCAAGGTAATTCTGATAATCAGAAGTAGCAGCGCCTTTTGCTTCGGAGAATTCCTTGGTTTTTGGATCGAGCTTTTCGTTTACTTTGATCACATATGTTTTGCCATCAAATTCAAAAGCTTTGTTTACTCCTTTCTGAAGTTCTTTGCCTTTAAGATAAGCTGTGTTCTCAATGTCGAACTTGTTCGTTCTGACACGCAGGTTCAACTCACTATCCTTGTTAATAGCTTCAATAACATGTTTGGAGTTAATGGTGTCATTCTGGATCATCTTGAACACTTTCTCACCGATCTTAGCATCAGCACATTCATAGACGATGGCATCAAGTCGCTTGCCCCACATGTAATTGCCTCGGTTGGATTCAAAATACTTTCTCAATCCCACGGTGTCTTTCATGGCTTTGTTCCATACCTTGTCCTGCATGATCTCGTACAATAGAATTCCATCATGATATTCTGTGATCAAGGCTTTGTATTCAGGATACTTTCCGGTCAATTTAGATTCTTCGTATCCTAGAATGCGGTCTTTTTCCCAATTTTTGAATTGTTGATTGACAACAACTTCATTGCGATCCTTGCGTATTCCTCGGTAGTTGTTCTCCATGTATCGAGCAAAATCCTGCTGTCCGAATTTTTTGCCATCAAGAATAAAGATGGGTTTGTCTTTTTTAAACTTCGATGCACTCCATTTTCCAAAGTAGTAGGTGGTGTCGAGATGTTTTACAAACCATTTGAGACTTTTTTTGGATAAGTTCTGGTATCCGTAATTGGTTTTCAATTTCGACACGAAAGAATCTTGCGTCTTTTTCGAACGCTCATCCTTGTTCACTTTGGTTTGAAGTTCTTTCTTCATGTCGTCAAACGACTTTACATCCGTCCAATCCAGGCGTTTTATGATATGATAACCGTAATCTGTTTTGACAGGTTTACTGAAATCACCATTATTTCTTAATGTGAAAGCAGCATCTTCAAAGGAGGTGACCATACGTGTAGTTGTGCCTGTACCAAATGATGGAAGTTCACCACCTTTTTGATTTGAGCTGGGGTCATCCGAATATTCTTTTGCCAAAACATCGAACTTTGCTCCGGCTA
>CAIYQV010000444.1 GCA_903928365.1 uncultured Flavobacteriia bacterium | reverse complement strand
TGAACATGTTCTTCGTGATCTTAATGGAAAAATCCCTCTGGTCATTGATGGAGGACAGTGCGATCGTGGGATTGAATCAACCATTGTTGGGATGGATTTGAATGGATTGCCTGTGCTTCTAAGGAAAGGTGCGATTCCAATTGAAAAAATTGAGCAGATCATCGGAAGATTGGAAGAAGTAACATCCATTGAGGGTGATCCTATGGCTCCGGGAATGCTCAAAAAACATTATGCTCCGCGAACTACCGCTTTTTTCGTTAAACAGTCAGGTAAATGGTTGTCGAAATTGGACCTTGAAAAGTACAGAGTAGGAGTGATGTGCTGTGTCGATTTCCATAAGTCTGATAGGGCATTCATCAAAGAATTATCTAAAAAAGGTGATCTGAATGAAGCAGCACGCGATCTGTATAAGGTCATGCACGAATTGGATTCGCTTTGTTTTGATATTCTTCTGTTTGAAGAATTTCCTGAATTGGGTGTAGGACCATCAATCAACGACAAATTAAGACGTGCCACCAAGCCAATTATCCAAATACGTAAATATTTAAAGAATGGACTTACATCTACTCGTTGAAAATCTAACAAATCCAGCGTTGTTGTTCTTCTTTTTGGGAATACTTGCTGTTTTCCTTAAAAGTGATCTGCGTATTCCTCCAAACTCCTCAAAGTTTATTTCATTATATCTGTTATTTGCCATTGGATTCAAGGGCGGACTTGAACTTTCGCACAGCCACATATCATTGGAAATAATCGGAACCATTGTTTTTGGTGTTTTGTTGTCAGTTCTTATTCCCCTATACACTTTTTTTATTCTGCGATCCAGGATGGGAATAGAAAATGCCGGAGCGATAGCTGCCGCTTACGGTTCTGTAAGTGCAGTGACCTTTGTTACGGCAGTTGCTTTTTTAGAAGCGCGTTCAATGGAATTTGGTGGCCATATGGTGGCCATAATGGCTCTGATGGAGGCACCTGCGATCATTGTGGGAGTGCTGCTTATTAAGTTGTTCAGTGCTGATAAAACAACAGATCAAGGAGTGTTGAATATTGCGAAACATGCACTTACCAACGGTAGTGTTTTACTTATTCTGGGTAGTTTGATCATCGGTTTTGTTGCTTCAGAGGAACAGGCCAATGGTATCAAGCCTTTCACAACAGATATTTTTAAAGGATTCCTGGCCATATTTTTATTGGACATGGGGATTACCAGTGGAAAGAAATTAGGTGATTTCATCAAATCCGGATGGTTTGCATTTTTCTTTGCCATCGTTATTCCTTTACTGAATGGCTGTGTCGTGGCTTTTGTTTCACGCTACGTTATTTCTAACCCTGCTGATGGATTTATTTTGGCAATTCTGGCGGCGAGTGCATCATATATTGCGGTGCCTGCAGCGATGAAAATTGCGGTTCCAAAGGCTAATCCGGGTATTTTTATCCCAATGGCACTTGCGGTAACCTTCCCTTTTAATATTACTATTGGTATGCCTCTGTACTATTTGATTTGCTTGCTTTAGCCGTGCATGGTCTCCGTTTGACCATATTTTTCCATTAACGTAGCTTCAAAAGCAAGGAACTCCTGCCAGCATTTATCGATATCGATGCCATTCCCATATTTTCGAGCAAAGCCCAGAAAAGTAGTGTAATGACGAGCTTCGCTCTCCATGAGTGAGCGGTAGAATTCTCGTAGATCCGTATCATTAATCTCTTCTGAGAGGATCTTGAATCGCTCGCAGCTGCGGGCTTCAATCATGGCGGCAAACAACATCTGATTGACAAAGAATCCTTTTTTTGAACTTTGAGTTTTTGTTTTCTTTAGGTAAAGTGCTAGATCATTTACGTAGGGATCTTTTCTTTCAAACCCCAACGTATAACCGCGCTCCAGCATCTTGTCATGTACCATTTTGAAATGCTCCATTTCTTCTTGACAAATAGCAGTCATCGCTTCCACCAGATCTGAATAATGTGGATACTGAACGATCATTGAGATTGCATTGCTGGCGGCCTTTTGCTCACAAAAAGCGTGATCCGTGAGAATTTCTTCAATATTCTTCTCTACGATATTGACCCATCTCGGGTCGGTAGGCATCTTTAATCCCAGCATTGCAATTTTTTAATGCAAAGTTAAGAAGCAGCAAAGACAGATGCGACACGAATACGTATTTTTGAGTCAAATATTTCTTATGAGATCAGTTTTTCTTTTAGTTCTTCTTTTTGTAGGATTACCTGTCTTTGGTCAATCTAAGAAAGTGCCTAAACTCGTTGTCGGTATTGTGATCGATCAGATGTGTTATGATTACTTGTATCGGTTTGAACAAAAGTTCAGCAATACTGGGTTTAAAAAACTAATGATTAAGGGCACGAACTGCCGCAATACACGATACAATTATGTCCCTACGTTTACCGGTCCGGGACATGCTTCGATCTATACAGGAACAACTCCGTCGAATCATGGTATCATTGCAAATGACTGGTATGACCGCGAAACAGGTATCCTCTTTAATTGTGTGGATGATGCTTCTTTAAATACGGTTGGAAGTGCTACAAATGAAGGCAAATGCTCTCCGCATCATTTAAAAACGACGACGGTTACCGATCAGCTCAAAATGACCTATACGGATGCTAAGGTGATCTCTTTATCGATCAAGGATCGGGGAGCGATCCTTCCCGGAGGACATCTGAGTGATGGTTCCTATTGGTTTGATGCGAATTCAGGTAACTTCATTACAAGTACATTTTTCGAAAAGGAATTGCCCGCCTGGTTGACAACGTTCAATAACGAACAACGTCCTCAAAAGGCATTAACTTCAACATGGAAAACATTGTACGATATCTCTGCCTATACGGAAAGTGGTCCGGATGATTCGCCATATGAACAGATCTTTCCCGGAAAACAAGCGCCAACTTTTCCTTATGTCCTGAGTGAAATGAAAGAAGGGATTCAGGATCTTTCATTATTTACCTATACCCCCTTTGCTAATACAGCACTCACAGACTTGGCCATCAAGGGCATTTTGGCGGAAGGATTAGGCAGTGATAGTCGTACGGATATGTTATGTATCAGTTATTCCACACCTGATCTTGTGGGTCATGCTTTTGGGCCTTATTCTGTAGAGTTGGAGGATGTGTATTTACGCCTGGATAAGGATCTTTCAAAATTGATTTCCTTTTTGGAGAAACAGATTGGAAAAAATGAATTTGTGATTATGTTGACCGCTGATCATGCCGTGGTTCCTGTACCTCAGCAATTGGTTGATAAAAAGTTGCCCGGAGGTTATTTTTTTAGTTCAAACTACATGATTGATTTAAGACAGAAATTGGTCAAACAGTTTCAATTTGATCCGATTAAAGAATTTGTGAACTGTAATATTTACCTGGACCGTGAGCTCATACAGAAAAACCAGAGCAAACAAGTCGATATCGAACAATTCATTTTGAATGAGATCCGACAATGGAAGGAGGTAAAGGCAGCCTACTCCGGAAATGAGCTTTCAGGAAATCAGGATGGGGATAATTGGTTTAAGATGATCCAGTCGGGATACCATCCTGATGAAAGCGGAGATGTTCTTTTTTTACTTGAATCGGGGTACCTTGTCAAATCTTCCGATGTCCCAACGGCGCATCAGGGCACAAGTCACGGGTCTGCGTTTAATTACGATACACATGTGCCATTGATCTGGTATGGAAAAGGAATTCCCTCTTGTGAGGTATTAAGAAAAGTCGATATTACAGATATAGCTGCCACACTGACGAATATTTTGAATATTCAGCGTACAGGAAGTATGACTGGTGAACCTATATTTGAGCTTCATCGCTGATTACAGATGGTAAAAGGTTATTTCGAAGAGCTATTTTAAATTATGATCATGCAAATGATTCTTATAGATAAAATAGAGTGTGTACGTATGTAAAATACTGATTGCTAAGTTAGACCAAGGAACAGGATTTAATATGTCTGAAACAGCAACCAGAGTTAGAAGTTTGTAGACTATTTGCATTGGGAACAAGACAATGGCTATCCTGATTATATTTTTTTTAGAAGCCAAAGCCACACTACTCATAACGGCAATAGACAAGTATAAGCAAGAAAGAATTTGTCTTGCGGGACTTTCGGCACCAAAAACTTCTATTATGGGACTAGTTGAGTTGAAAAATAATAGGGTTCCCATCATTCCTGCAACCAGTACATTTACGATATGAGATAGGTAAACAATTTTCATATTTGAATTTATACAACTTTTCAATAACACCAATCTTGTTACAATGTTTATTCTCGATGATAGTGCCATATTTGAACAAAGTCTATTCATTCATGAACTATTTTATTTTTGCGATAATATCATTCATCATATCAATTTGAATTTTTTGAATTTCAATGAGTTCCTGTTGCTGATGCATGATCAGGTGATCCAGTTTTTCGTGAAGTATCCTGATTTCAAGTTCCGCTTTTAAATTGATCATAAAGTCTTTTTTTGCGCGTTCACGGTCCTTTTGTTCTTGCCTGTTCTGACTCATCATGATTACGGGGGCTTGAATAGCTGCCAGGCAAGATAAAATTAGATTTAGTAGGATGAAGGGGAATGGATCAAACGTCTTTTTTCCCAGAAAATACAAGTTGGCCACGATCCATAAAAGCAGAAAACTGAAAAAACAAATAATAAAAGTCCAGCTGCCACCAAATTCTGCAACTTGATCTGCCACTTTCTGTCCTATGGTTAAAGTTGATTTATCTTCTGTTTCCAGTTTACTGGAAAGAAGAGAATGTTCCTTCATTGACTGAATGACATTGTCTCGCATTTCACCCAACTCATCGAGATTATCGGACACAAAAGATGAAATGTATTTTTCACGGTAATAATTGAGTTCATTGACAGAAATGGCATCATCATCCGTTAGTTCAGGATGATCTTTCTGAATGAGATTTAATATGGCAATTCTTAATTGACCTGCAATTATTTTTTCTTCATCTGGAAACTCTTTTCCGGATAATGCACTTTTGAATGTTTTTCTCGTTTCCATCTTTTGATGATTTCTAACAAAATTAAAAGGATCAATGAGCTAAAAAGCGACTGTAAAAAATACCAGCCGTTGGGAGATTTGAATTCGAATAGATTTTGGAGGAATGGCACAAAAAGGCAAAGAATTGATAGGATGAATGAGACAGAAAGTATCATCTTAGCTATTGGATTATGAAGGCGTATGATTTGAAAAATAGTTGCATTTCGGGAAAGTTTAGAAAGGGCTAGGAGCACATTGCAGGTAATCAAAGTGAAAAAACAGATAGCTCGTACTTCCGCAATATCCGTGTTTTTTGCGTGGAAGAAAAAGGAAGATAATACACATCCAAAGATCAGGGTGCCTTCCAAAATACTGTTGGAAAATGCTTTCTTAGTAAATAAATTTTTGGAGTTTCGTTTTGGTGGATCTGTCATGAGTTTGTCCTCCATTTGTTCGCTTTCAAACGCGACACTCGAAACGGGGTCGATAACTAGTTCCATGAAGACGATGTGAATCGGTAGAAGTAATATAGGGAATTGCGCAGAGAACATTGGACTCAATGCTAATCCGATGATCGGAATATGAACCGCCAAAGCATAAGACATCGCTTTTTCTATATTATCCGCGATGCGTCTGCCCATTTTGATTCCACCTACAATAGATGCAAAATTATCGTCTAACAATACCAGTGATGCTGCTTCTCGTGCAACGTCCGTCCCCTTGTTTCCCATGGCAATTCCAATATGGGCCGCTTTTAGTGAGGGCGCGTCATTAACCCCGTCACCGGTCATGGCAACGATGTGTTTTCGCCGTTGTAATAATTTGACAATTCTAAGTTTGTGCGCCGGTTCTACACGTGAAATGACTTGTACTTTTTTTAACTTGTAAAATAGTTCCTGATCGTTGAGCTCCATGAGTTCTTTTCCGGAGAGCACTTCTTCTGTCTGAAGTCCTATTTGTTTTCCGATATACGCTGCCGTATTAGAATGATCTCCAGTCATCATGATTACATTGATTCCTGCAGAATGACATTCTCTAATCGCCTCGGGAACCTCTTTTCTTATCGGGTCTTCCAATGCGATCAAACACACGAACTGACCAGGTTTTTTAGAATTCAAAGAAAAGGGCTCTTTGGAAAAGGTTTTCATTACGAGCAATACTCTGAATCCATTGGAAGTTAAATGGGTTAACTGAATTTCGAGGCTTTTTTGTTGTGTTGTACTAAGTTGACAAAGCCGTATTAGTTTTTCTGGAGCTCCTTTGATGTATTGGACCCATTTTCCTTCTTCAGTATAACAAAAGGAAGAGTAATTCTTGGCATGATCGAACGGTTGAGTTTCTAAGGGGTTCTGCGCTTTAAAACCCATTAAAACCAATGATTTACGAATGCCTTTCTCTGTTGGGTCGATACTGTTTGGATCGGATGCCATGAAGGTGTCGTGTAACATCTCGATGTAGTGCGCTTCCGGTTTCTGGTTCAGTTCATAAAAATGGTTGAAATCAGCAACATATTTCAATGCCATATCGTTTTGTGTAATGGTGCCTGTTTTATCGGCGCAAAGCACAGTTGCTGAACCTAGTGTCTCTATTACAGCTGGGTCACGGGTGAGTACGTTTACTCTGGAAAGTCTCCAAGCTCCTAAAGCAAGAAAAACGGTCAAGATAACCGGGAATTCCTCCGGGATCAAAGCCATGGAAGTTGCTAGTCCACTTAAGAGCGCATTCGTCAAATTATGCTGACGCAAAAAGACCATTAAAGTGAGTCCAAGAGAAACGGAAAGCGCTACAGTCCCCATGATTCTCACAATTCGTTTTACTGCTTTTTGCAAAGGGGTTTGTGTCTTTTGTACCCTATGCAAGCTCTTCCCGATCTGTCCGAATTTGGTAGCGTCTCCTGTATCCGTGACGAATAGCATTCCCACACCGTTTAAAACCATGGTCCCGGCATAGAGGAATTGGTTTTCTTCTGTAGTTGTTTTGACAACAGGTTGTGATTCTCCCGTTAAGATCGCTTCATTGACCAACAGATTTGTGGCATTGAGCAATCTGCCATCTGCAGGTATGCGGTCGCCAGCTGAAAGAATACAGACATCATGTGGGACGACCTCTCTTCCAGGAATACGTGTAGGTTTTCCATCTCTCAGTACCAAGGCACGGGGAGATGCCAGTTCTCTTAGTTTTTCAAGTGCTTTTTCAGATCTTACACGTTGAAATACCGAGATCAAAACAATCATTCCGATCATTAAAAAAAGCACAATGGATTCAATCCTTTCGCCGATAACAAAATACAGGGCTGAACAGCAGATCAATAAAAAGATCATAGGCTCTGTGAGGACATCCCTTAGAATTCTCCGGGTTGATTTTGTGGATTCCGGACTCAATTCATTCAGTCCGTATTGCCGGAGTTTTTCTTGAGCAGTTTCAGAACTTAAACCTTTTGACATGGGTTTTATTTTTAAGCCTTGAACCAATTCATTTTTTGTGTATATTTCTAATCAAATACAATGAAGTACGGGTCTTTTTCAACAAAAAAGTTCAATCTGTTGAAAACTTAGTTGATAACCTACCATTCAGTTAGCTAGGTTTGAGAGGCTTTGAATTTTAAATTTGTATTTAACGAATAACAACAAACTGTTAAAGATGCTTGGTACGATCCTGAAACGAAAATTATCTGACAACCAGGTTGCCAATATTTTCATCAATGCCATTTTTGATACTGTTGACAACGGATTCAAGGAAGTTGCTCAGCTGATTAATGAGGATGTTGCATTTGTGAACTCTCCAGCGATCAATGTGAATGATCACGGTGAATTTGGCTTGATCGTAATAGTGGGAAATTTATCTTATTTGGAAAGTACCTTTGATGCCGAGCAAGCAGGACGCGTTGAAAAGATCATTTTTGAAAAACTTTCCAAGATATACAACATACAGGAAGTCGAGTTTACAAAAATGATACGTGAATATCAGAATTTCATCACCAAAGTCAACCATCCTTCAAAAAACATGATCTACGGAATGTCCAAAGCGGTATTCTACAAATACAATCTGAATGAATATCAGGATGAGTATTTCAGAAGAATGCAGGCTCCAAATCCGTTGTTCCTAAAAAGAATGGATGAGGTCATGTCCAACTTCGTATGGAATTGGGATGCATTCTTCAAAAAATACAAACTGAACTGATCAGTTTCTTTGAATTAAGAACCAATTGTTTCTTAGTTCCTCACGATTGTATCGCATACTCCTTTTAGTCTCTAAGTCAATCACTTCTACACCTGCGTACTTGCAGATGGCATGACCGGCAGCGATGTCCCACTCCATCGTAGGAGCAAATCGAGGATAGCAATCGGCACTACCTTCTGCCACTAAACAAAGTTTTAATGAGCTCCCTTTCGAAATAAGTTCGATGACGCCATGTGTTTTTTTAAGTTTTTCAATAAAATCAGTCGTATCCGCAGTTAAATGTGATCGGCTTGCCACAACGGTGTATGCTTCTTTTGGAAGATCCAAGGGGAGCTTGTTAGCATTGTTAATGATCGTATCCAACGTTGAATTCGGGTTGACCTGCGAAGTTTTGAAAGAACCTTCTCCAGCACTTGCGAAATATAATTCTTTAAGAACCGGCACATAGATCACTCCAAGAATTGGCGAGCCTTCCTCTGTCAACGCAATATTAACTGTAAATTCACCATTGCGTTTGATGAATTCCTTCGTTCCATCTATGGGGTCAACAATCCAAAGTTGCTTGTAATCCTTGCGCTCAGAATAGGGGTGATGCCGGCCTTCTTCAGATAAGATTGGAATGTCTGTCGTTTTAAGAAGAGAGGTGATGACTTTGTTTGAGGCAAGATCAGCTTTGGTTAAAGGTGATTCGTCTTCCTTCAGTTCAATTCCAAAGTCTTCAGTTTCATAAATTTTAAGAATCTCTGCTCCGGCATCGAGTGCCGCTTGCATCGCCAGGCGCAAAAGTTCATTCATTTTAAATGGGTTTGGATCAACTGATAAATTTTCTCGAGACATGTGTCAAAGTCCAGGTTTGTAGTGTCTATGATCAAATCAGGGTTTTCAGGTGCTTCATAGGGGGAAGAGACACCTGTGAAATAAGGTATCTCGCCGTTTAATGCGCGCTTATACAAACCTTTAACATCTCTTCGGATGCATTCCTCCAGTGGTGTACTCACAAAGATCTCAATGTAATTTTCTTTGCCCAGGATCTCTTGAACCATTTTACGGTCTTGCTCGAATGGTGAGACAAATGCGGCGATGGTTACAATACCTGCATCTACCATCAGTTTTCCAACTTCACCAATCCTTCTGAGATTCTCGCTTCGGTCGTTCTCGGTGAATCCAAGGTCTTTGTTCAGTCCAAGACGGATATTGTCTCCATCCAGGAGGTATGTGTGTGTACCTTTACCATGTAATTTCGATTCAAGCAAATTAGCAAGAGTGGATTTTCCGCTTCCTGAAAGCCCGGTGAACCAAACGAGAAAAGATTGATGTTTATTAAGGTCGGATCTTTTTGGTCGATCGACCGTAAAGTGGTGCTCAGTGAGGTTATTCATAGCAAACAAAGGTATGAAAAATCAGATAGTTAGTTCGAAGGAACGTAAACTACCGCCTTGGTTTCAAAGAATTCTCCGCTGAAGAATGTCGGTACAGGGAATATTTTAACTCCCTTAATTCCTTTAAGTTCCTCCTTAAGATCGCCCCCCTTTAGATAAAGGATTCCATTGGGAAGACTGTGATTTTTTTTAGAAAGAAATTTACCCTTTGTCCATTTAAGGAATTCGGGCATCGCTGTAACCGCTCGACTCACCACGAAGTCAAATTTTTCCTG